>JAKONH010000052.1 GCA_022702045.1 Spirosomataceae bacterium | reverse complement strand
AAATACGCGCTGATTCTCTTCGTCGAGGAAGTGACCGATTTTCTCCATCACCGTTACGGTGTCGACCTTGTCTTTGGGGTGTTGTCCCAGCGACACCAGTTTGTCGAACAGCTTGTCGACGTTGGTCATGTTGAAGTTACCCGCTACGACCAGGTTCCGGCTTCGCCAGTTACTTTGCCGCAGCATGGGGTGGCAGTTTTCAATCTCATTAGACCCGTGCGTACCATAGCGCAGGTGCCCCATCCAGACCTCGCCTGTAAAGGCGACGTTTTCCTGGAGCCATTTTGCATCCCGGGTTTTGTCTTTGTGCCCTTTGGTTGCCTTGCGAAATTTCTTGTTGACCTTATCGAAGATATCCGTTACGGGACGCTGATCGACCGAGCGGTAGCGGCTAATATAGCGGTGGCCGGCTGGTACGTCGATTTTGATGTTGGCGATACCGGCCCCATCCTGCCCTCGGTTCACCTGCTTTTCCATCAGCAGGTACAATTTGTTGGCACCGTAGAGAGCCGTACCGTATTTGTCGATATAATACTGATACGGTTTGCGGAGCCGGATGAGGGCAATACCGCACTCGTGTTTGATCGCGTCGCTCATAGCTGGAACCGTTACTGCAACACAAGATTGCCGGAACGGCTGATAGTCAAGTTGATCGGAAAACAACGGTCCCAGAACGGCTTTCGTTCAGCGGGATGATGAACAAATATAGGAAAAAGCGGGGCGGCCAACCGCCAAAAAAAGTGATTTTACGGTCAGAGATGTCCGGCGCAATTGCCTTACCATCCATTGTCGCTAGGTTTACTGCAATCGACCTTCAATCCGAAACGTACTGGAATCAAAATACGAAAGCTTCTGATAACCAGCTAGTTTATACTGTCTCACGCGCCAGTTATTTTGTCCAACAGGACCGCTATTTAGGGTCAATCGTCGCTCCGACGCATACAATGCATTTTTGGTTCTCAGAACAGCATCTATTTGCTGGGGCTGGTGGGTTTTAGCGTCCAGCCGCACGGTCAACGAACGAACCGTCAGCCGCTCCTCACTAGGCTTCAGCGTATACTGGTAAGTCAGCGAATCGGGGCGGGTGATTTGGTAGCTGCTACGCAAAGCCGGCTTGTTGATATCGGCCTGGGTAAACAAATCCAGCTCACGGGCCCAATCGATGTCACGGGTCATATGCTCGCTATGTTCGCTGTTGATTGTAGCATCTTTTTTCACCAGCGGCTTTTGCGTTGATAAGCCCGCAATCTGTTGGTTAACGTACCCTAGCACGTCGAAGTAAACGTTGGGCTGGTCGGATTTGGCCGGGTTAGAACAACTGCTGATACCCAGCACAGATAAGGCAAGATAAAGAACGGGAAGACGCATAGATGAGGCAGTCGGGACGGTCGAATCAGACTGTCCCGCCGACTCTGCAACACGATTTTCGCGAAATCGGTTTGGGCAATGGAATTCTGAACCAAATTTGCACCTGTAATGCTATGCATAGGCATGGTTTACGGTTTGCAGTTTACGGTTTTCTGACGGCCAGCATACGCTGGTTTCTTCACCGAAAACTGTAAACCGAATACCGTAAACCGAACACCACTAATCTACTATGGACTACGACGTAATTATTATTGGCTCGGGACCGGGCGGCTACACAGGTGCCATCCGTTGCGCTCAGCTTGGTTTGAAAACTGCAGTTATCGAAAAGTACGCGACGCTGGGCGGCACCTGCCTCAACGTCGGCTGTATTCCGTCGAAGGCCCTGCTCGACTCATCGGAGCATTTTTACAACGCGGCCCATTCCTTTGCCGAACACGGCATCAAACTGAACGATCTGCAGGTCGACTTGGGTCAGATGATTGCCCGCAAGAACGGCGTTGTCGACCAGACAACGAAGGGGATCACCTTCCTAATGAAGAAAAATAAAATCGACGAAATCCACGGCTTCGGCTCATTCGTCGATGCCAATACGATAAAAATTAAAAAAGACGACGGATCGGAACAGACGATCACCGGTAAGAATATTGTCATTGCCACCGGTTCGAAGCCGATGTCGTTTCCGTCGATGCCCATCGACAAAAAGCGGGTTATCACTTCGACCGAAGCACTGAACCTGCCCGAAGTTCCGAAGCACCTGATCGTAATCGGCGCGGGCGTTATCGGTGCCGAGCTAGGTTCGGTGTATGCCCGGCTGGGTGCTAAAGTGTCGTTCATCGAGTTCGCCGATTCGATGATCCCGACGATGGATAAAACGATGGGTAAAGAGTTACAGCGGGCTGTTAAGAAACTCGGTGCCGACTTTTACTTCAAACATAAAGTCACGAAGGTCGAAAACACGGGCGATGAAGTAGTCGTCAGTGTCGATACACCCGACGGCAAGTCGATCACCCTTAACGGCGACTATTGCCTGGTATCGGTCGGCCGTCGTCCCTACACCGACGGGCTGAACCTGGAAGCCGCTGGCCTGAAGGCCGATGAGCGGGGTAAGATCGAAGTCGACAATAACCTGCGTACCAGCGTACCGCATATCTACGCGCTGGGCGACGTCATTCGGGGAGCCATGCTGGCCCACAAAGCCGAGGAAGAAGGCACCTATATCGCTGAAACCATCGTCGGTCAGAAGCCACACATTCATTACCGGCTTATCCCGAACGTCGTTTACACCTGGCCGGAAGTAGCAGCCGTCGGGTACACGGAAGAGGAAGTCAAACAGCAGGGTATTCCGTACAAGACTGGTTCGTTTCCGTTCAAAGCACTGGGTCGCGCCCGCGCCAGCATGGACATCGACGGTCTGGCGAAAGTATTGGCGCACAAAGAAACTGACGAGATTTTGGGCGTTCACATCATTGGGCCCCGTGCCGCCGATATGATTGCCGAAGCCGTCGTTGCGATGGAGTTCCGGGCGTCGGCTGAAGACGTATCCCGCATGTCGCACGCGCACCCGACCTACACCGAAGCCTTCAAGGAAGCCTGTCTTGCCGCCACCGACAACCGGGCGATTAATATGTAGGCTCTTTTTGAAAAAAGAGAAAAGAATCAATACGGCCGGCTGCTCGTGAGTAGCCGGCCGTATGTTTGTGGCGTGGCTAGCTGTATTTTGTTGCTAAGTTTTCGTTTATACCCAGTGACTCATCGGATAGACAAGTGCCATACCGAAGACGCCCATCAGCGCATCCTGAAACGGCTCCCTCCCTACTGGCAATGAGGCAAATCTGATAACCGAAAGGCGGATTACTCATAAATACCGGCTTTTCAGGTCGCTACGCGCCCACCAGAATTGTGGCTTGGGCTACACATCTGCGCTTTTGCGTATCTTGGGGGCTTACGAATACAACCCCAACCATGAAAAAAACAACTACGTTTCTCCTCTCCCTGCTGACAGGCTCGGTACTGGCACAGACTCCAGACTCGGTGGCCATCCGAAACATCTACAATGAAGCGCTGAGTCATGGCAAATCGTACGACTGGCTGCGCTACCTGACCAAGCAGATCGGGCCACGGCTAAGCGGATCAACTGGCGCGCAAAAAGCAGTCGACTGGACGAAGCAGGTGATGGAGCAGCAGGGCTTCGACCGGGTGTTTTTGCAGGAAGTGATGGTGCCGCACTGGGTGCGGGGCGCTAAAGAAGAAGCGTATATCCACAATGGAAAACAGAAAGTAACGGTACCGATTGCCGCACTCGGTGGGTCGGTGGCTACGGGGCCAAAGGGTGTCGAAGCACAGGTGATCGAAGTGAAATCGTTTCCTGAGTTGCGGGCGCTGGGCCCCGAAAAGGTCAAAGGTAAAATCGTGTTCTTCAACCGACCGATGGACCCGACCAAACTCAACACTTTCGACGCCTACGGCGGGGCTGTCGATCAGCGGGCTAATGGGGCCACCGAAGCCGCCAAACTTGGTGCTGTAGGCGCTATTATCCGGTCGATGAGTAACCGACACGACGATCAGCCCCACACGGGCGGAACACGGTACGGCACCGGCGTTCCGCTGATTCCGACGGCAGCCATCAGTACTAACGGGGCCGACCTGCTCAGCAAATCATTGACCGAAACCCCCTCGCTGACCTTCTATTTCAAACAGAACTGCGAGACACTGCCCGACGCGAAGTCTTATAACGTAGTCGGCGAAATCAGGGGAAGCGAAAAACCCGACGAAATCATCGTAATCGGTGGTCACCTCGACTCGTGGGATCTGGCCGAAGGGGCGCACGACGACGGGTCAGGCTGTGTACAGTCGATCGAAGTACTGCGCATCATGAAAGCGCTGGGTATTAAACCGAAGCGGACACTACGAGCCGTGATGTTTATGAACGAAGAGAATGGCCTGCGTGGAGGAATCAAATATGCCGATCTGGCAAAACAGAACAACGAAAAGACTATTGCAGCCATTGAATCAGACGAAGGTGGCTTTACTCCGCGTGGCTTCGGTATCGTGGGCAAACCCGAAGAGCGGGCCAAAGCCATGCGCTGGGCACCTCTGCTGGCCCCGTACGGCCTGACCGACATTGGCCCTGGCAGCGGAGGAGCCGACATCGGTCCCCTCGCGCAGACAGGCACGGTCCTGTTTGGTTTCAAACCCGACTCGCAGCGGTATTTCGACTATCACCATACCCCTATCGACCGTTTTGAAGCCGTCAGTCAGCGCGAACTGGAACTGGGCGCAGCTTCGATGGCCGCACTAACCTATCTACTAGACCAACACGGCTTGTAGCTATAGTATCGGTCGCCGATGCTATATTCTTTTCCTAACCGGCTAGTCTGTCTGCTCATGCCGAATGGCTGTCGATGGCGTTTTCGTGGGCAGACGGACTGTCATTGGTTTGATTCAATAAGCGTGATCGTCTGGTTCAGCGTATTATCTTCATGGAGGGCGGGTTCGATAGGTATGTCTGGAAGTATCCCCTGAGCCTGCGTAAATTGTGCACCAAGCACTAAGCGATAAACAGGAAAAATAATAGTATAATGTTAGGCAGCGTGACCTCGGCAAAACCACCATTGTTGCCATTATAGCCGCCACCCGGCTGCTGACCGATAAACAGGGCCTTGCTATGCTGTTTCAGCCACGATGTGACCATCGTCGATGCAGACGCCGTGTAGCCATCGGTCAGTACATAGATCTGACCATCGAAGCGATCTTTCTTTGGCTTGTAGCGATAACAAATAATCGTCCCAACGCCGTCTGCCTTCCCAGCAGACAATTTCCCACGTTGTATTTCAGCCTGGAAAGAAATAGATGGAATCGGCCTCTCCTGTTCAGGTAGTGCCTTGTGGCTAATTTCGGCTGTACAATCGAATAGCTAAACGCCTTTCCCAGCAGGTGCTGCGTCAGCACGACAGCGCTGTTTCGATGGCCACCCAAGTTACCTCGTAAATCGAGTACCGAATGCCTAAATGCGGCAGTCTTCAGATACCGGAACGTACGATTAAAAAAGGCGATGTCACTTTTGTTGAAGTAAGCTTCAGGATCGTAACGTTGGCCGCTGTGTAAAAAACGGCCACCAAACTGGAAACCATTCAGACGGGGTTAACAGGAACTTACAGCTATAGCTGATTGAGTGTTTATAACACGTCCACGACGACACTACCCGCTCCGACAATACCGACGACTACTGATGTTGCCATTGCCAGTGTCAATACGGCTACCTACGAAGTCATCACAGCCCCTGAACACGAGTCACCTTCACGCCCGTTTACATCACCACGAATGGTAAACCGATCAGGTTCCGGGTTGTCGACGAGATTGACGCAACGACAGCTCCCGGCCCCTACTTAGTCCGGTTCTATACCGACAGCCCTGTAGCTACGCTGCGGGGTAGAGTCGCCGATTTCCACTATGAGTGGCTAGAAGGTTTGCAACCCGAACAGTCGTCAGGGCGTGGCGGAAGCTACCAGCCCACGCCAGGTGACGGTCCTGGGTAAGCCGGTCGTTGGCGAATCAGCGGAAGTATAGATGCGTGGGGCAGAGGGGTAGTCGGTATCGGTGCATTTAGTCAATCTGATAGGTGCTCGCATACACCAGCAGCAGATTCGCCAGGCCGCACCTACTGAACGGCTAAGTATGCCGTCGGGCCGCAGCCAGGGCATGCGGATACTGCAGCACATCAGCCCAACAACAGCAGATCAAACTCGTTCGACCATAACTAACACTGCATCAGCATACCACTACAAGCCCCAACTAAATCGTCAGCCGGGGCTTGTTTAGTTTACTCCGACTTGTTGCCTTATCAGCCATCAGGGCAGCTTGCTCGCGTTAATGATGTCGGGGACTTCAAGCACAGGCTTGTTATATCCCCGCGCTGCTACGTGAATCATGGCACGACCCAGTTCGGCCAATGTCGATCCGGCATTGGCATAAAATAGCTTCACGACCGGTATCAGCCAGCTGACGAAACGGTAATATGACTTCACGTTTTTGAGGTCGGGCGTGGGTTCCAAAAAGCCCGGCCGGAACATATACGCACTACGGAACGGTAATTTTAGCAGGTCATTTTCGGTCTTACCCTTGACCCGTGCCCACCGAAGGCTACCCCGCTCGGTGCTGTCAGTGCCAGCCCCCGACACGTAACAGAATATCATGTCAGGATTCAGGCGGGCCATCGTGCGGGCAAAGGCCATAGTCAAGTCATAAGTCGTCCGAACATAGTCGTCCGCGCTGACACCAACCGACGATATACCGAGGCAGAAGAAACAGGCCGTATATCCCCTAAGCTGTGACTCGATGGCCGACAGATTTGTGAAGTCGGCATGAATGATCTCCCTCAGTTTCGGGTGACTTACGCCACCCGGCTTCCGATTGATGACTAGCACCTGTTCGACAGTAGAGTCGAGCAGGCATTCGCGCAGTACTCCCTCCCCGACCATCCCGGTTGCCCCGGTTATGATTGCTCTGATTGCCATGCCAGTAAATTGATTAATGAGTCGTTGCTCCTCGATGCGATATCTGTACAGTATCAGCTAAACTATGTTGCTTTCGTTTCGTCCCGGAATAAACGGACACTGTACGGGTTACTTATGAACTGATAAAATGAATAAATTATTCGGCTGTATTTTTTGCAGATCACGACTTATCATTTGGACTACATATAAATAAATGAATACATTTATCTTAATAATGATTTAATCTCCGTTACGGTAACAACTGTAGTGACAGATTATGAGCCAGTTCGGTCACAGCTGATCCAGCCAAAAAAGTGAGCCGAATGGCGGCAACCATCCGGCTCGGCCTGCCCGAAGGCAGGTACTTTAAAAACGGGTAACCTCAATAAAGCAATATAGATTGACAAAATTCTGTATGCAGGATTTCTATGTCTTTTGCCTGTAGTAGCTGGGCACAGCAATCAGGGGCTGTCCTGATAGGAACCATTCGGACTGATGAGGGTGACGTGCTACCGGGAACGTCGGTTAGCATCGCCAATACGAGCCGGGGGGCCTTCACCGATTCGCGCGGACTTTACCGGTCCGAAAACCTGCCCGCCGGTCGCCATACGGTTATCATCTCCTACGTTGGCTACCAGAAAATCATCCGGACCGTGCCCCTGCACGAGGGGGAGCCAACACGGCTCAACGTCAGCCTCAAACCTGAGGACACCGAACTAGATGCCGTGGCGGTTATTGGCCGCAGTGAAGCAAAGGAAGTCAACCGACAGGCGTTCAACGTCACGGCCATTGACGCCAGCAAACTTCACAACTCCACCCTCGACCTGTCGCACGCCCTTGACCGGGTATCGGGCGTACGGGTCGGGGAGACGGGCGGTGTCGGGTCGAGCTTCAAGTTCTCGCTGAACGGGGCAGCAGGTCAAGTTCCTCCTCGACAGAGTTCCCATCGACAATTTCGGCTCGTCGTTTCAGATCAACAACATTCCCGTCAATCTGGCCGAGCGCGTCGACGTGCACAAAGGCGTCGTCCCAATCTGGCTGGGGTCTGACGCACTGGGTGGCGCGGTCGACATTGTGACGGGCAACCGACCCAGCACCTACGTCGATCCTTCTACTCCTACGGTTCGTTCAACACGCACCGCTGCGCCGTCAACGCGGGTATTGCCACCAAATCAGGGCTTACCTTCCAACCCAATGCCTTTCAGAATTATTCCGACAACAACTACTGAGTAATGGTCGGCGTGGCCGACATCAATACGGGCGAATATTTCCGCAATCAGCGGGTACGGCGCTTCCACGATACGTATCACAACGAAACGGTCATTGTCAACGTCGGCGTGGTCGGCAAGCGCTGGGCGGATAAACTGCTGGTCGGCATTACGTTACGCTGGGGCAGCACCGGGCCGAGATTCAGACCGGTGCACGGATGGTGAGCGTTTTCGGCAACTGGTACCGGAGTGGTACTAGCGTGATTCCCAGCTTCCGCTATCAGAAAGACAACATCGTAAAGGGATTAAGTATACGGCTGACGGACAACTTCAACCTGGGGCAGGAACAGAACGTCGACACGGTGTACCGGCACTACAACTGGTTTCAGCAGTACAAACAGTACGAAGGACTGGGGGCCGAACGCGAACGATCGCTCTATAAATTCCGCAACAACAACGGTCTGTTGACGACCAACGTCAACTACCAGCTTGGCGAAAAACGCAGTCTGAACGTCAACAACGCTATAACACCTTCGGAGAAATTGACCATCGCGATTCATTCGCCCAGCAGCTGGAACCGGACGGCGGAGACTAACGCCAGCGGCCAGGCTGAATTCACACCACTTTGGCCGGGTACCTACTATATCGAAACTAGCAAGAGCGAAAAAGAAACCGGCGAACAGGGTGGTAAGGCGTACCAATCGGTTTGGCGGTGTGCAACCTATGTAGTAAACGTGACCAACTAAATCCGTTCTAACGATGGATCAGTTCAATGGCCCGCTGTTTTTGTACGATTGACGGCCGAATCCGGTACTGCCGCTATAGCGGTGAGTTCAAGATCGATTTCGGCGATATGTCCCTTTGGCTTTGCCACAAGCAGTCGAGTCAGCTGGCGCGACGGATTAATCAGCTTACGCGCGCCACCGAATCGCAGTATCTGTCGGTCACGCGTCAGTTTGCGATTACATCACCGGGCTGCGAAGGCGAACCGTTTCGTTTTTACGTGGATGAATGACTCGATTTTCAAACGCTGCTCAATGGCGCACGGGTTATGATTGATCTATATCAGTTTCTCGACGATTACCAGTTTGCACTGGAAACCAGTGCTTGACCAGTGCATAAATCAGCAATCTCCCTGAGGGCTGTAGCCTCACAGCCCGCTATGCGCCAGTTTAGCCTTGCAATATGGCCCTCGCTCACTCACTTTTTTCCCAGTGACAAACGGTCCATTTTTACACGGTCAATTTCTAGCATCGTACAATGAATACATTCCTGTTTGCCCCCTGGCGCTCGGCTTCTTCCGCGCTGAATACATCAACCTTACTGTTACGTCTGATTTTTGGTGGGCTAATGATTCCTCACGGCTATGCCAAGCTGACCCATTTTGCCGAATACCAGAACAACTTTGTGAATTTACTGGGCTTGGGTACCGTCGTGTCGCTCAGCCTGGCCATCTTCGCCGAATTCGGCTGTTCGATTCTGCTTGTCCTGGGTTTGTTCACCCGACTAGCGCTTATCCCGCTGGCTTTTACAGCGTTAGTTATCGTGTTCATGGCGCACGGGGGCGAAATCCTGGGCGACGGCGAGCATGGATTTTTATACCTCGGCGTCTATATAGCGCTATCGCTAACCGGTCCCGGTCAATACAGCATTGATCAGCTATTGTTTGGCCGATCAGCGCTAGCCGACCGTCGGTTCGTTTAGGGGCGTACAAACTATACATGGGGCCGCCATGCATCATACGCTACGATACATGGCGGCCCCCATTCTGTTACGGCTGGGCTTATACGGTTAACGTTCCTTCGATGGAATCGTCCAGTGTTTTTCCAATGACCGCGCCAATAGCCATTTTCGCAAACGCGACGGTATTGCCGTGCTTATTGTCCCAGTAATACCCTTGCTGCGTATCGATACGGATGACCGTAATACGTGGATCATCTTCGCCTTCGGTAAACCACGTTTTCAGAATCGGATTCCAGAGGTCTTTGATCAGTGCCTTGTCGGTCGAGACCGTTGCATCGCCGTAGATGCTTAAAAAATCAGAATTTTCCGATCCCTGAAACAGTAGTTGAACCTGCTTATCGCTGGCGATTTCGGCGTTCTTGTGGCTGTCATTGGCGCTCAGAAACCAGAAACTCCCCGACTCATCGACCTTACGTATCGCCATCGGGCGCGTCCGCAGCGGTTCGCCAGTAGTGATTTTAGTACAGAAATAGCAGGTGTCCGCTTTTTCGGCCAACTCCTTGATTTTCTTGCCCGCTTCAGTGCCCGTCAGGTCTTTGTGGTTCTCTTCGGGCTGTTGTTGGTTGATACTATCCATGCGCTGATTTTTTGTTGAGTATGCATTGCAGTTAACTAGATAATCAACCCTTTCGCTTTCGGCAAACCGGGTTTTCTGAAAGACATTGTCAGTTAGGGAGTAAATTGCCGCCTTTCGTCTGTTCTGTACATACGCCATCCTGGCGTCATTGCTCGAATCAACGGTTTATGACTTCTTCTGACTCTTCCCTGCGCGTACTGGTTGTCGGCTGTGGCAACATGGGCGCATCGCACGCACTGGCGTATCAACTCATCGACGGTTTCACGATCTGCGGCATCGTTTCGACCGGCAACAGCAAGGTCGTAGTGAACGAGCGGCTGGGCGGTGGCTACCCGCTATT
>JAKONH010000051.1 GCA_022702045.1 Spirosomataceae bacterium | reverse complement strand
CCCCCGTGAATGTCGAACTGCTTACCGAGGTACTTCGTGCTCATGCAGGAGCATTCAAGGTGCCAGCCGGGGAAGCCTTCGCCCCAAGGCGAATTCCAACGCATGATATGCTCCGGCGCGGCCCGTTTCCAGACGGCAAAATCGAGCGGACTGCGTTTTTCCGACTGTCCGTCGAGGGCACGGGTTTCATTGAGCAAGTCGTCCAGAATCCGACCCGACAGTTTGCCGTACTCGCCCCCGCGTTTGTTATATTCATCAATGTCGAAGTAGACTGACCCGTTCGATTCGTAGGCCAGTCTCTTATCGAGCAATTCCTGTACGGCTTCGATCTGTTCCAGCATGTGTCCTGTTGCGGTAGGTTCGATGCTGGGCGGCAGCATATTGAACTGCGCCGTAACCGTGTGGAAGTCGTTGGTAAACCGCTGGACGATTTCCATCGGCTCCACTTTTTCAAGTTTAGCCATTCGCCCGATCTTGTCCTCGCCCTCGTCGCCGTCGCCGACCAGGTGACCCACGTCAGTCAGGTTACGGACGTAGCGCACTTTATAGCCAACAAAGGTCAGGTAACGGAAGAGCGTGTCGAAGGTCAGAAACGTGCGGACATTGCCAAGGTGTACGTAGTTGTACACCGTTGGCCCACAGACGTACATACCCACGTAGGGAGCATTGAGCGGCTCGAATGGTTCCTTCCGGCGGGAAAGTGTATTGTATAAGTGAAGCGGTTGCGCAGCGAACTCGGTCATACGGCAAAATTGGAACGGCAAAGCGGGCAAAACTACGCATTGTCGGCTGGAAAACGGCAGGCAGGTCAGCCTACCCGGTGGTTTTGGCTATATTCGCGTTTCGTTTTTAGAAGAGCCCGCTGGGCAGTCCGTTATGCAGGTTGTTGAGGTGGGCACCAATGCCCGGTATCAGAACGAAGTTATCCAGTTCCCCGTTCGGCTCTACCGCGCCGACGCATGCTGGATTCGCCCCCTCGATACGGAGGTCGAAGAGGTATTTGACCCCACCCGAAACAAACGATTTGAACACGGCGAGTGCGTTCGGTATTTGCTCCTGAACGATAAGGGCGACACTATTGGCCGTATCGCGGCCTTCGTCGACTACGACATCGCTAGTCTGGACAACGAACAGCCGACGGGTGGCGTCGGATTTTTCGAATGCGTCAACGATGAGAAAGCCGCCTTTACCTTATTCGATTCGGCTAAAGCGTGGTTGCAGACGAAGGGTATGGAAGCCATGGACGGACCGATCAATTTCGGTGACCGTGACCGTTGGTGGGGTTTGCTAGTCGATGGCTTTGAGCGCGAACCTAACTATTGCATGCCCTACACCAAGCCGTATTACATGCCACTTTTCGAGAATTACGGCTTTCAGGATTACTTCAAGCAGTTTACCTTCGGCATCCCAACAACCTGGGCGCGTTTGACAGAAATGTCGCAGGTGGTGAAAGACCGGGCTAAGCGCATCTATGATAATCCTGATTACGATTTCCGTACGCTCGACAAGCGGGATTTACCGGCCGCTGCCGAGCAGTTTCGCCACATCTACAACGCTGCCTGGGGGGCACATGCGGGCGTTCATGAGATGACAGCCGAACAGGCACAGTTGCTTATGCAGAAGCTGAAGCCGGTTATCGACGAAAAGATTATCTACTTTGCTTACTACCAGGGAGAACCGGTTGCTTTTTTCGTTTGTCTGCCTGAGCTGAACCAGATTTTCAAACACGTCAACGGTAAGCTCGACTTGGTAGGTAAGTTGAAATTTTTGTGGCATACCATCCGTAAGACAAACCGCAAGGCGTTTGGCGTCGTGTTTGGCGTGGCTCCGGCGCATCAGGGAAAAGGGCTGGAAGCTGCCATTGCCCTGCGGATGCCCCACGAAGCCGATCATAATCCTGATTTTCAATACACGGAGCTGGAAATGAACTGGGTAGGTGATTTCAACCCAATCATGGTACGCTTCGTCAGTCAACTGGGGTCGACAATCGTCAAGACCCACGTCACGTACCGGTACCTGTTCGACCGAACCAAACCATTCAAACGCTGCCCCGTAATCGGGCGGAAAAAATAATCAGTTCGTGATTTGTGGTTTGTGCCGGGCCGCGCCACGGTGGCCGCCGGGCGGTTAGCTCCGCCATCCGTATAACAGTAACCACGAACGATGAACTACAAACCACAAACTAATAACTATGAGTCTACTTAGTGTTGGGTCGGTTGCATTCGACGCCCTGGAAACACCATTCGGTAAAACCGATAAAATCATCGGCGGAGCCGCTACCTACATTACATTGTCGGCTTCGTATTTCACGAAGGACAACAATCTGGTGGCCGTCGTGGGCGATGATTTCCCGCAGAGCATGATCGACGATCTGAATCAGCACGGTATCAATACGGAGGGGCTGGAAATTCGGCAGGGAGAAAAGACATTCTTCTGGTCGGGGAAGTACCACGACGATATGAATACCCGCGATACGGTAGAGGTACAGCTCAACGTAATGGAGCGCTTCGATCCGGTCATTCCAGACGCCTACCAGGATTGTCAGTACCTGATGCTGGGCAACACGGCACCTGCTATTCAGCAGAAGGTTATCGAGCGGCTCAACAACCGCCCCAAGCTAATCGTACTGGACACGATGAACCTGTGGATCGACATTGCCAACGACGATCTGATAAATCTGCTCAAGCTGGTTGACGTGCTGGTTGTGAACGACGAAGAAGCTCGTCAGCTGACCCGTCAGCCCTCGCTGGTAAAAGCGGCTGCGAAGATCAAGGAGATGGGCCCGCAGACCGTCATCATCAAGAAAGGTGAGCACGGCGCACTGCTATTTCAGAACGATCAGATCTTCTTCGCCCCCGCGCTTCCCCTGGCCGAAGTATTCGACCCCACCGGCGCTGGCGATACCTTCGCCGGAGGGTTCATCGGCCACCTTGCCAAAACCGATGACATCTCGTTCGACAATATGAAGCGGGCCATCATCTACGGATCGGCAATGGCGTCATTCTGCGTCGAGAAATTCGGTGCCGAGCGCATCCTGAATCTGACCGATGACGAGATCAAAACTCGTGTCGACGAGTTTGTGAAGCTGTCAGCGTTCGGGCTGTAGTCTTGACCTGTGGTTCGTTTGATTATCCTGATTGATTTTGATTCTTTTCCAATCGAGTAAATCACAGTTCAAGACAATCTTGAACTGTGATTTACTCGATTGGACTGATGACTCTGATTCTTTTTCAATAAGTGAAATCACATCGATCAAACGAATCATAGTTCAGGATTAGAAACCTTCTTTCTCGGCTTCTTTGTCTTTCTTCTTCTCTTTTTCCTTAGCGATCTCTTTCGTCACCTTCTCGCCCGGCTTGGCTTTTGGTTTTGGAGCGGGTTTAGCCTTCGTCTTGTACTGATCGAGATACCGGTCAACGAAGAGGGTTTTCTCGTCAACCGTGGCCGGGACGACTTCGATGGCCGCTTTGGCGCTGTTTTTCGAACCGGCCAATAATTTGTCGTTGATTTCCTGATCTGACGAAATAATGGCCAGCTGACTCATCGAACCGGGACCGCTTCCAGCTTTAAAGTCGTAGAATACCCACACGTCCGGCGACGCTTCCAGATAGATGCTTGCTTCATCACCATTGGCCGATTTGCGGATTTCAACAAAGCCGTCCATCTGCGCGTTGATGTCCATCGCCAGCATATTCGATACGCCGAGCTGACCGGTGCTGTAGAACGCATTGAACTTGTCGGACCAGCGTAGATTGGCGTTCGCCAGTACCAGAGCGGCTACTAACTTGGGCGATGCCTGATTGAGCGGTACGTGCTGATTCTGCGCCTTTGTTCGATAGGCTTCTACTTCTTTGGTACCAATCAGCGGAAGCAGCTTGTCCGACAGTCGGTTCAGATCATCGTCGGCGGCTTCGGTATTCTGTTCTTCCTGATTCGTACTGACCAGCTTGGTAGCAATCGATGTGCTGATCGCGTCTGGTACGGGGAAGGTAAAGGCCAGTAATGTGTTGAACCGGTACTGACTACTATCGATGTTGATGCGGGCTGACCCGGATGCGAGCAGGTACTTCGTCGGCGCTGAGTTGAGCAGGTTCATCGCGCCCTTGAACGTGATCAGCCCGCGCTTATCGTTGAAGGTAAAGGCGTTTTCGATGTCGTCCGATGCACTATCGGCGGCAACCGCTTCGGTAGCCGCGGCACCCGACGTGATGCGGTAAAGCTTATCTTTTTCGTCGTACCGCATGATGCCGGTTGCTGTAAACAGGTCTTCGTCACGGCCGTCTTCCTTTGGCGACAGGAACGTCGGGTACAAGCCGGCGCCACCACCCCGGAAATGAAAGCCGGCTACCAGTTCCTGACCACCTTCATTCTTCAAATTCTTATCGACTTTGATCTCCAGTCGTTCGGCTACTTTTTCCTTGAATGGAATCCAGCCGCTAACCAGGTCCGCGCGTTTTTTTAGTGCTGGTTTGATAAACCCGTCCAGGGCAAGGTCAGGAGCCGATGCCTGCATCAGGATGGCACCTTTATAGAGCATCTGTGGCGCCAGTTGGAGGTTATCATCTTCGTCAACTTCAGCTTTGGCAACGGTAGTGTACGTTTTTACGGGTGCACCTGCTGCTGACCGGCGACTGCTGCGGCTACCTTTGCGCGCATCAGCGGTCAGGGTTGGGGCCGCAGTTTCCTGTAAGTCGAAATTACCCATCTTCACGCTCGCCGTATCGCCCTTCGCCAATGGGTACAGATACGTGGCGTCACCGGAGAAACGAGTTCGTGACAAGACCTGAATATTGCCGTTTTTCAGGTGGTGAAATCGGCTTGTCGTGTCGAGTTCAAGCCGGGCGTTTTTGAAGGGCGTCATTTCGCCGTTCCGTTTGATCGTAACCAGGCCCTTGTCGGGTTGGATGCGCGCATCGGCCGATGTGACATACGGAACGCCACTAATATTGAGCATCATCTTGTCAACGTCATATAGCGCAGCCGAGCCGTTGAACGTCAAGTTTTCCTGCTCCTCAGCCGTAGCCGTAAACGTCGACGTTTTCACGTCGCCCTTCATCGCAATCGTCTTTGCGTTGATGTTCCACTGAGCCTTATTGATGTTAGTCTTGTAAGCCGCGAAGGGGAAGTCCAGGCTTGAGCTTAGCGTGTCGGTGCTGTTTTGCCGGTTATTAGTGGCCAGCCCTACGATGCTTTTTGTCTGATTGAAGTCAACGTCGATGTCATTACCCAGCAGGATAGGTTTGTTTCCTTCCTTGTCCGACAGAACCTTGAACTGCGCGTTGTCAGCCAGGAAACCGTCCTTGTTGAATTTGATGCTTTTCGATGTGGCTTCCGAATCCTTACGACGCAGGGTGCCCTGTCCGAATAAGCCTTTCGACCGCAAAACCAGCCCGCCTTCCAGATTAGTCGTGGCGTTGTACAACACGAAGTTATTTTTTCGGGTCGTGATCACCATGCTGTCGGCTTTGGGCCACCACTTCATCGAGTAGTCGTTGAGCTGTACCTGCGGGAAGTACGTCTGTCCGATCAGGCCTTCTTTAACCGTTCCCTTTTCGCCCGACGTAATCAGCGAGTCTGTAGTAAAGAGAATGCCCTGCGTGTTCAGGCTGGCGGTCAGGTGATTCAGTACCCCCTCGGCCCGCAGCCCGTTTTTATCCATGGTAATCTCGCTGGCAAACTTCACGTTCGCTGTTTTGCTGCCGTAGATCGGGTAGCCAGTGGCCGGAGCCTTGTGCACGAACCCCAGCGTATTGTCAGGCATAGTTTTCAACTCGGCTTTAAACGGCGGGAAAATACCGTCGGAGTAGAATGTACCCATGAACGAGATATCATCGCTACCCATGCTATCCTTGTCGATCGGCGGTACTTTAAAATACACCTTCTGATTATAGACCAGATCGCCCCGTACCGGCTGATTAAAATATACGGTCATTCCCTCCGGCATGACCAGCCGTTGCGACGTTTTCTTGCCTTTGATTTGGCCCGATTTGTTGTCGGCAGCTGCCAGAAAGACCGTACCCGCGTTTTCGTATTTGATATCACCCCCAACTTCGCCCGTTTTGCCCTGTGCCGCCAGCTTCTGGGACGAGAAGGTGATTGAATCGACTTTACTCAGGTTCATCGAAAACTTGTCGTAGTCGAATTTGATGTCACGCCCGGCGTAGCGTAGCGTTCCCGCTTTGACCTGACCGTTTAGCGTGAATGCGCGGTTTTTGCCAATACGTAATGTTTTGTCTGACGGAGTACCGAATACTTTTAGCGAATCGGATAGGGTAAATCGTGTGACACCCCGTACGGTCAGAATCTTGTCGTCGAGGTTGATCGTCGCGTTTTTCAGGCTGTCGTTCGATGGGAAATAGGAGCGAACCTGGAAGTTATCGTAGTCTTTTTTGTGGGCGTACGCCAGCACGTACAGCACGCCCTTCCGGCTGAGTCGCAGCATACCCGTGTTGGCGTCGCGGTCAAGGTAGCCCTCCTGCACCATACGGTTCAGCGAGCCGCGCAAGGCTGTCGGATTCACTTTTACTGATGCGATCAGGTCTTCAGGCGAGAATTGCTGCGTTTTCTTCGTGGCAACGTAATTAGCCGCAATTTGCAGCGGGTGAAAGCCATAGTCGACGGTTAGGTCGGCGTAACGCTGGGGTAGAAAGTAATCGAATGATTCGAGATAGACGGGTACTTCCTGCTTGGCCCCAACCTGATAGAAGTCGATTTTTTTACGCGGGATGTCCCAACGCATTACTTCGGGCTGAATGTAAAATTTGTGGTACGAATCGGCGAACGGGATCCGACCGTTACCCGTACGGTCTTCGCGGTTGAACCAGGCTACCCGCTGCGTCTTGTCGAACTTGAACTGGGTAGCCGGGTGCGTGATCGAATCGGTGTCGATGTAGCCAACGAAAGCCGCCGACAATGCAGAGATGGTCGAGTCGCGGAAGTCGAACCGGCTGCTGCTAATTTTCATCACGGGCTTGCCCGCCGATTTGATGATCAGTAATGCAGGTTGCCCACTCGCCGACGAGCCGACTAACTGCGCACCGGCCAGGGCTAGGCCGCCCCGGTAATCGACGTCGGTGCCGAGGTTAGGAATGCGGGCATCGCTTTGCCACGACATAAAACGCGGGTACTGTACCGGACCACTCTTCTTCCGACTGACGTATTCAAACACGCCCTTTACCGGTTTCGACCCTTCGTAGGTAAGCGTCACGTCATCGGCCTGTAGCCGCGGATTTGCTACATTCATAGCGTACTCCGTCAGTGTCACCGAAATATCCGGCCGGTCGGCGGTGGCCCAGCTGACGGTCCCACCTTTGCCCACTAGTTGGCCGTTGATCAACATCAGATCGCCCGCTGTGTTGCTGACCAGTGCCGAATCACCGTTGGCTACGATCGCCAGCGTTACGCCCGTTAGCGTTAGTACGGCACCCGACACACTGGGAATGGGCCGACGTTGTGGCGTGTACCGAACACCGAGTTGTTTAGGCATCGTTGAGTCACCCGGAGCCGGGTCGTCCCAGCCGTCGAAGCGCGAGCGTTCGGCGGCTGCTTTAGCAATAGCGGCTGAGTCGGCGGGGGTGATGGTGCCCGTCATGGAGACTGGTGACGTGGGTACCGCATCGACAAAGCGAAACTGAAACGAGCCGCCCTGCGCGTATAGCTTGTTGTACCGGCCGGTGTACAGCTCCCGCCGTTCCAGAAACTGACGTGCCGTTTGCAGGCTCTGTCCGAATGTTCTGGTATCCGTCGTTTCAAACAGTTTCTCGGCCACCGTCAGCAACCCATCTACCCCGGCTGCTCCAGCCGACTGCGTCGTGATCGCATGATACAGTGCTTCGTAGAATGGTGCAAAATGCGTTGCTGCCGGTAGTCGCTTTTGATTCATCTTCCGGCTCAGGGCCATAACGCGCTCCTGCTGCTGCGCCGATAGCCGATTCTCCGAGAACAGCGATTGCAAATCCGTACCCGCGCGAACAGCTACCGGTCCGCCCGTCGCCATCAGCTTTTGCACGTCGGTCATGAACTGATCAGGCTTATCGGAAATACGGACCGCCTGTCCCATACTGAACAGGGGATACCACAGACAAAGCAACATGTATAAAACGCGTCTCATGAGCAGGTTCAAAAGCAATTTGTTGATTCTACGGAGCCCTAAACGGTTTTAAGATTGTTTAGGGCTAAAGCCTATCAGGCTGGTTTAGTGAACAGAAGCGACGACCAGTCACGTAGCGTTAGGGCGCTTCCCGGGGTTAAACCGGCATCAACTGCGCACTGCCGGATATCGACCGCATCGTGTTGGTAGAACCCGCTGACCAGCAGGGCACCACCCGGCTTCAGCAAGGTCGTATACGTTGGGACTTCAGCCAGCAATACATTCCGATTGATGTTCGCCAGTACTATTTCATACTGGTTCGTTGGGTCAACATCAGCAATCGTGCCCTGAAATACCGTGATTTGTGAACAGTCGTTCAGTTCTGCATTTTCACGCGCGTTTTCCACGGCCCATTCCTCAATGTCGAACGCCAGTACCGATGCCGCGCCCATACGAGCGGCCAGCACCGCCAGAATCCCCGTGCCGCTACCGACGTCGAGCACCGCGGTGCCGGTGAAGTTGAGGGCCAGTTGCTGTTCCATCATCATCGCTGTTGTTTCGTGATGACCTGTCCCGAACGACATCTTCGGATTGATAACGAGGTCGTAGCGAAACGCCGGGTTTGGCTGATGAAACGACGCGCGTACCCGCACGGTGTCAGCAACCTCAATTGGCTCGTAATCACGCTCCCATTCAGCGTTCCAGTTCCGTTTTTCTAACGAATTGATCTGATAGGCTATTGCGGTAATCGGACTGTATTTGGCAACTAGTTCGCGTAGGGCTTCCGGGTCGAAATCGGCTTCCTGTACGTAGGCGTTTAACCCCTCCTCGGTCTCGACAAATGATTCAAAATTCAGCTCGGCCAGTTCGGCGGTCAGGATGTCGGTAAAGTCCGGCGAAACCGTCAGTTGTACTTCGGTATAGTTCATACCTCAAAGTAACAAAAAGCAAGGTAGAGACGCGACCCTTCGCGTCTCATATGCGGCAGCCTATGACCTGCATCAGCCAACTCTCGTGTCTCGTATGCGGTAGCTTACGGCATACGTCAGCCATATCCACCACACATGAGACACGAAGGGTCGTGTCTCTACAAAAAATAAATTTTCTCTATAGTATAAGTATAAATACTCTATAATATTTGGTGTAATGATAAATGATCAAAATTTTAATGCAATTTGTAAACAAAGTCTATTGCTTTTAGTTTGCGTGCTTTTTAATTTCACAGGCAGACCTCCGGTGCCGTAAACGGTTGGTCTACTTTCCTGCCTGATGAACATAACGACGCGTCTGGTTGCCTTCCTCTTTCTTTGCGTTAGTGCCGGTTTTACCCCTACTTCTGCCCAGACGGATACGCTGACGCCGGAGCAGGCCCGCGCCGATATCGCCTTTCTCAAGCGAAAACTCGATCTGCTCCATCCCGGAATGGGTTATTACACCCCCCGGCCCCGGATGGAGCAGCTGTACGATTCACTCTACAACCGACTGACAGCTCCCACGCCATATATGGCGTTTTATCACACCGTCAGTCCGCTGGTGGCAGCTGTGAAAGATGGACATACCAACATGAGTCATCGCCGAAATTTCATCGGCAAGCAAACACGTTATATTCCGTTTTTTATCCGGCCGGTAGGTGATCAGTATTACATCAGTCACAACGTATCGCCCGATACCAGCCTACACCGCGGATTCGAACTGTTGACAATCAACGGTCGGCCGATAGGGGAGCTGCATCGGGAATTGATGGAAGCAGACCGCTCCGGTTCTGATGGTGATAACCTGACGGGCCGCCAACAGTGGAGTCTAGTACAGTTTGCCGATTACTATGCTGCCTGGTATGGCTCCGCCGATTCGATTACGATTACCTACCACGCACAAGGAGACACAGCGACGCGGCAGGCTAAAATCAGTTGTATATCGCTACAGCGGTTTCGGGGGATGATGCAACGACGCTATCCGAATGAGATCGACCGACGCCCGAATCTGTCGGTGCGGATTGTCGATTCGCTGACCCGGACGGCTGTGCTACGTGTATCGTCGTTTATGAATACAGGTAAAAAAGGACCGTTCCAATGGGCGTTCCACCGGCGGCTTAAGCGGGCCTTTCGGCAACTGCGCGATCAGGACGTACAGAACCTCGTTGTCGACATGCAGGGCAATGGTGGGGGTGTGGTGACCAACTCGGCTAACCTGCTTCGCTACTGGATGCCGAAGCCGTTTACGATGATGGAGCGCGAAGAGATGACCCCGGCCGCCCGTACCGAACTCGTTACCCGCTGGAATCCGATTTCGGCACTGCACTTCAGCTGGCAGTATAAGCGTAATCAGTCGGGGGGCTTTGCCAGCCGGTCGGTACGGTGGCGATACCGACCCCGGCGGCATCTGGCGTTTCGCGGTAATCTTTATTTCCTGATGAATGGCGCGTCGTTTTCGGCTACGACAACGGTACTGGCTAAAACGCTCGACGCGGGTATGGGTACGTATATCGGCGAAGCCAGCGGTAGTGCGTACTGGGGCGACTTTGCCGGTCATTTCAAAACGGTAACACTGCCAAACTCGCGCATTCAGGTACGCATTCCGCTTAAGAAGCTGACCCACGCTGTCACGCCCGACCGGGCCAACGGATTCACGGTTGAACCGGATTTCACCGTCACACGTTCTTATGAAGACCTCCTGACCAATCGCGATTACGTGCTGGATTACACCCTCCGGCTGATTCGTGAAGGGGTTGTAGCCCGCCAGCCGATTCGGACCCGTCCGTTGCAGGCGTCGCGCTAAGGTCGTAACTTGGTTGCGCGACAGCCCGTTTGCCGGCGGCTGAAGCACGTACCGAAAACCGGTTATCTGTGTATTGCATCGTCGACGTTGAAACAACGGGCGGCATCAAAGGCCCAACCCGACTTACGGAAATAGCTATTTTTCGCCATGATGGGCAGCGCGTCGTCGATTCGTTCAGTACGCTGCTCAATCCCGAATGTCCTATTCCGCCCTTCATTCAGCAACTGACGGGTATCTCCGAGGCAATGGTGGCTGAGGCACCACTCTTCGCCGACGTCGCCCATGAGGTGCTGCGTATTACGGAAGGGGCCATTTTCGTTGCCCATAATGTCACCTTCGACTTTGGTTTTATCCAGAAAGAACTGAATTGGCTGGGGTACGATTTCCTGCGCCGAACGATCTGCACGGTACGTACCAGCCGAAAAATCCTGCCCGGTTATCCGTCGTACAGCCTTGGCAAACTATGCCGTTCGCTGGAAATCCCGCTCAACGGTCGGCACCGGGCCGCCGGCGATGCGGCTGCGACGGTGAAACTGTTCGAGATGCTGCTCCGCAACGATCAGCATGGACACATTCCCCGGCCCGATCAATCGTATACTCAGCTGATGTAGTCGTCGTGACTATGCCCATAGTCACGCCCGGCCAACTGGAACAACCGTACTAAACCAATCTACTTCGTCAACCTTATGCTGCGCACCAGTCTACTTTTCTGTGCACTACTTATGCTTGATATGACTACGGCGGACGCCCAGCCGGGTGATCCGATTCAATACCCCAAAGCCCGCAAAGTCGACCATACGGATACCTACCACGGTACCGTGGTCGCCGATCCCTATCGGTGGCTAGAAGACGATCGGTCGGCGGAGACGGCGGAATGGGTAAAGGCCGAAAATAAGGTTACCGATGCCTATATGGCGCAGATTCCGTACCGCAAGCAGTTGCAGCAGCGGATGGAAAAAATCTATAATTACCCCAAATATTCGGCTCCGTTTCATCAGGGAACGGGCGACATGAACAAGTGGTACTATTTCTACAAAAACGATGGGCTGCAAAATCAGTCGGTGTTATACCGGCAGGTTGGTCTCGATGGGAAGCCCGAAGTCGTACTTGACCCGAACCAATGGTCGGCCGACGGGACGACGAAACTGACGGTATTCTCGCTGTCGAAGAATGGGAAATACGCCGTTGTCGGTACGTCGAAGGGTGGTTCTGATTGGTTCAGTTACCGCGTTATGGACCTCACGACGAAGCAATACCTGCCCGAGACGCTCGACTGGGTCAAAGTGTCAGGGGCTGCCTGGCAGGGTGATGGCTTCTACTACAGCCGGTACCCAAAACCGGAAGGCAGCGCATTAGCGGCTAAAAATGACAATCATCAGGTCTTTTTTCATCGAATCAATACCGAGCAGTCGGCTGACCGGCTGGTATACGAGGATACCAAAAATCTACAGCGGTTTCACACACTAGCTACCACCGACGATGAACGGTTTGCCGTACTATCGGTAAGCGATCGGGGGCAGGGTAAAGATGGGAACGCGCTGTTCTTCATTGACAGTCAATCCGCCGAAAAAACGTTCGCACCAGTTATAGCCGACGTAACCGATTCGCGCTACAGCCTGATCGACAACCGGGGCGACGTGCTGCTGATGCAGACGAATGACAAAGCGCCTAACGGTAAAATCGTCGCGTTCGATACGAAGAAAAAGGCGCTGACGACGCTGATCGGCGAAACAAAGTATCCGATGGCTGATGGTGGCGTAAGTACGGGCGGGCGCAAGCTGTTTGTCGAATACACAAAAGACGTCGTGTCGGAGATTCAGGTGTTCGACTACATGGGTAAGCACGAAAGTACCGTCGAATTGCCTGGACTCGGGTCGGTCGGCGGGTTTGGCGGTCAGCCGGAAGATGCGTTCGTCTTTTATTCGTTTACCTCATTTACTACCCCATCGACCATTTACCGGTACGACATCGCCAGTCGCAGGAGTACGGTGTTCCGGGCACCCGAAGTCGACTTTAAGCCGGGCGATTACGAGACAAAGCAAGTGTTCTTCACCAGTAAGGACGGGACGAAAGTGCCTATGTTCCTGACCCATCGTAAAGGACTCAAACTCGACGGAACGAACCCGACACTGCTCTATGGCTACGGCGGTTTCAACGTGAGCCTGCCACCAGGTTTCAATCCGTTGCGCATTCCGTTTCTGGAACAGGGGGGCATTTACGTACAGGCCAATCTGCGTGGCGGCAGCGAATATGGCGAAGCGTGGCACGAGCAGGGCATGAAACTGAAGAAGCAGAACGTATTCGACGATTTCATTGCTGCGGCTGAGTATCTGATCAAGGTAAAGTACACCAGCTCCGCTAAACTGGCAATCATGGGCGGCTCCAATGGTGGCCTGCTGGTCGGTGCTGTTATGAACCAACGCCCTGACCTATTCCGGGTGGCTATTCCGCAGGTGGGTGTAATGGATATGCTGCGTTTTCACAAGTTCACCATCGGCTGGAACTGGATTGCTGATTACGGTAGCAGCGATAATCCCGACGAGTTCAAGGCGCTATATGCCTATTCGCCCATTCACAATCTGAAGCCCGGGCAGAACTACCCGGCGACGCTGATTTCTACGGCCGACCATGACGATCGTGTCGTTCCGGCACACTCGTTCAAATACGCGGCTACGTTACAGGACGTATATAAAGGAAAGAACCCGGTGCTGATTCGGGTCGAGACCAACTCCGGTCACGGTGCGAGCAACACAAAAAAGAACATTGAAGATGCCGCCGAAACATATGCCTTTATTCTCTGGAATGTAGGCGTCAAAGCGTTGCGCTAGATCTGTACCAACAGAAACGGGCTACCAGCGTGATCTGGTAGCCCGTTTCTGTTGGTAGTCGTTTGTTACTTGAGTTTGAACGTAAGACCTAGGCGAAGCGTGGCTAGACTTGAACTTACTTCGGCAAAACCACCTAAGTTGCTAGCAAATAGATACCGAGCACCTATATGAATAGGTACATACGCAGTTGTATAAGCTGCGTTAGAAATACCAACATAAGAACTACCGTAAGTGAATCGGTAGAATGACACACCCAGACCTGCGTACAGGTCAAGCTTATCATCAGTCAATTTAATAAGTTCATTGAAATGATATGAGCCACGTGCTCCTATATCAAATGAGCTTGTGCCACTACCATACGTGCGAAAGCCAGCTATTCCACCAACAGTAATGTTCTTGTACACACCTGTTTCGTAACCTGCCGTTATCGCAACGCCACTTCCGTTGAAATAGCCGTAGCCACCAACGCCGATACCGGCATTGATAAAACTAGTTCCCTTGTCGATGGGCATCTGAGCAAACGAGTGTGTGCTGACGAGCGACAGGATCATCAGCAGGAAGATGTAGTGACGTTTTTTCATGGTAGTAAAAAATAAGTAGTTGAACTGAATAAAGGACGTCAGGC
>JAKONH010000020.1 GCA_022702045.1 Spirosomataceae bacterium | reverse complement strand
TTTGCCGACCACCTGCACACTGGTCGGGTACCAGCCCGTCGGGATAAAACCCAATGACCGGCTGCGGCCCGGCTGCGACACATCGAACGTAGCCAGGCAGTTGTTGTCGGCGTTGGCAACCAGCAGCGTTTTATTGTCGGCGGAAAGAGCCAGGCCGTTAGGCGTACTGCCAGCAGGTGCATCGGGATACAGCGCCGTGTTGAGTGATTCGAGTACGCGCCGGGTCTTAACGTCGATCACCGTCACCGTGTTGTCGTTGGCATTTGCCACATACAGGTGTTTCCCGTTACGACTGAATACCAGATCGTTCGGATGACTACCGGTCGTGATCTCATGGGTCAACGTACGAGTTTTCGGATCGTACACGACCACTTTGTTTGCTCCCCAAACCGTAATGTACACCGCATCCGACACGGGTGACAGCCGGCAGGTGTAAGCCTCGGCGGGCAGTTTAATCCGTTCCCGAACCTGCCGGGTGCCGAGGTCGCAGACATACAGCGAGCTGTCGTCTTTGGTAACGGCATAGAGCGTTTGTCCGGTACGGTCGGTGGCGAGTCCAGCAACAGAGATACGGTTGGGCCACGGCTTACCCAGGACGACCGAATCGGTTTTGACCAGCTTGTCGCTAGAGACGTCGTAGATTAGTACGCGGTTGTCGTTACCACCCGACGCCAGCAGCCGTTTGCCATCGGGCGTGAAACACAGGCCTACCCACGACTTACTAATGACGGTTTCACTCAGAACGGTTTCGCCCGTAACGTCGATCAGTTGAAGCGTCTGCGTACTCTGTCCGTTATTGGTTACAGCCAGCCGTTTCCCATTCGGCGAAACGACCGTTGTCAGCGGCAGATCGCCCAACGGTAAGGATTTACCAATGGGCGACAGGCTCCAGCCGTTCGGCAGGGTCAGTCGCTGGCGGGTGGCAGTAGTTGAACGAGGTGTCGTAGTTTGCGCTAGCCCCGACAGGGTCAGCAAACTTAACAGCATCGATACGTAGTAACGGCGCATAAGGCAAAGCGGATTAGTTATCCAAAGCTACAACTTTGCCCGCGGCCCCGTCTGTTAAGCAATTGTGAAAAGATGTAGTAGTACCTCGACAACACTGCCTTTTGCGCGGCTTTGCCATAGAAAAGTTGAAGAGGTGGCTTCATTAGATTGTGGACTTAAAGAACCGGAGCGCCTTTTCGCCCGACTCCTGAATCTGGCCGAGCCGGGCGCGGTTTGCTTCCCGTCGGGTGCGGGTATAATCCAGGTCGTTGGTGATGGATCGAAGCAGGCGGTGGTAGGCGCTTTCCAGCAAAAACAGTTCGTTGTATAGTCGCTCAAGACTTTCGTAGGAATACACCCGGTGCTCGTCGTATTCGACAGTATTTTTAGCGTGCATGACCCGGTTGCGCAGACCAACCAGCTCTTTCACCTGATCAAATCGCAATAGTGGCCCCGACACGTCGGAACCGGAGAAATAGAGCAGATCGCTGAACTCGAATGTCTGGAACGGGTCGAGCAGCCGGCGCTCGTTTTGCCGACGGGGCATGGTAGCCTCGCGGAGTTTATCGGTGTAGAAATTGCGAAGACCATAGGCTTCGGCATGCGCCGACTGATACTCGAAAAAGCGCAGCATGTCGGCATCTGACCGACCACGTAACGTGAAGAACCGCCGGAGGTCCCGTTCAAACAGGATAATGTCGTCCTGCACGATTTGCAAAACGCTGCTCCGGTTAAAATCCGACAGGTGCACAACACCGACCAACACACGCCCTTCGTACACAAACAACACGTTCGGCTCGGCCTGTGCAAACTGATCCCGGACCGCTTCGGTAAACAGCATATCGTGGCTCTGCGCGCGGCCCATTTCCAGGACGGCTAATGGCTCGCCGAACTGCTTGGTTTCTTCGTCGAACGGGTAGTACGTTTCGCCGTCCAGACTGGGCAGGGCATTGATATTGAGCCGCTGACAAATGAAGGCACAGGCGTCAGACGCGTCGGCATCGTAGTACAATACGTGCCGCTCCATGATATGAGCAAAGGTGAGCTGGTGGAATTGCATGAACGGGTAACCCGATGAGCAGGCACACGGTTTAACCAACTACCGGCTGAAGATACTGTGTAGCCTGGCATAAAGTAGCCTGGACGTGTCCACGTCAGGGCAATCGATTCGGTGGACGTGTAAGCGGAGTGTGTAGCCTGAACCGGTCCGCCAGCGCGGGTGCCCGTCAGGGCAACTATGTCAGGCGGCAGCTTCGTTGGTCGCTGTCGCGCCCACCCGGACGTGGACGTCCAGGCTACACGTACTCGCCAGGCTACTGCTGATTCAGAAACGAGACGACGGCCGTAGCAAATTCAGGCGTACGCATGGCCCCGCCGTGATCGCCCGGTACGATCACCAGCCGACTGCGCGGTATCATTTCTACCAGCTTTCGGGGATCGCCATTGTCGGTATCCCGATCGCCGTTGACGATCAGCACCGGGATGGTAACCTTGCGCAGTTTGGCCGGACTGGCGGCAGGCTGGAATTCCTGCAAACGCGCCATGACTACAGTATCAGCTCCAGCCCGTTTTGCGTTTTCAACCGCTGGTCGCAGATCGGGGTGGCTACCGGGTTGGCTAAAGGCTTCCTGAAAATTCCGGCGTCGTTCCCAGTTGGGGTCGGTAAAATCGGCGCCGACGCCACCCAATACAGCCCGGCGAACGGGCGCTTTCATCGTCAGCAGTTGAGCCGTCAGAATTGCTCCGCGTGAATAGCCGACAACATCATAGCTAGTCAGTCCCAGATACGTCATCAGGTCGATTACGTCGCGCAGCTCGGCATTGTTTTGATACGCTTCAGCCGCATGTGGTCGGTCAGACAGGCCATTGCCACGCAGATCGAGCGTAACGACCTTGAAACCGGCATCAGCCAGTGCCTGCCGAACAGCAGCCCGTTTCCAGCTGGTGCTATTGCTAATAAACCCGTGCAACAACACGACCGGGCGTCCCCGGCCAAGGGTATCGAAATGAATACGCGTCCCATCGAAAGCGGTAAACAGGGGTTCGCGTGACGACGATTCCGGTACTATCTGCGCACCCACCCAGGCGGGTAGCAGACTTATCAACAAGAGCAACGCTTTCATGGGGACAACAGGCTCGATAACCAGCCGATAAGCCTAACCTTTCTGTATTCTACCGAGTTTACTGTCAACAACTAAACCACGAAAGCTGATGAACCCAATCTTGAATCAAACAGCACCCGACGGGAACGGCGACGACCTCGACAACGAACCCGATAACGACACCGGCCTGGTCGACGAACCGACCAGCGAAGACGACACCTCAACCGACGCATCGGACAGAGGGTAACACGATCCTTAGCAGGACGACAACTATGTGTTAGGTGGCCACGTCACCAGGCCGGGCATTGCCTGACCGATCCGCTTTCAACCCGTAAACCAGCCATTTTTATGAACCCCAATAACACTAGTGAATACACACCCGCTGACGACGACAATCAGGGCGTAGCGCAACTGATGGCGCAGGGAGCGGCAGCCAACGACGGCGTATCACAAGTCGAACGCATGAGTCCCATCGTGGATTCGACCATCGTGGACTCAGGACCAGAACCCGTCAAAGAAGAAGTCAACGACGATGCGGACAGTGATTCAAGTCTGAACGATGACGAACTGGCGGAAGAGGAAGTGGAAGCAAACTCCCTAACGGTGAATGGCGCTATCTGACGATTTATCCGGCAGTCAGTTGTCGCGGCTTGTGCTGCGCGTAGGCCTGGGCATCAACATGCTCATGCATGGATTGGTACGCATACCCAAACTACCCGCCTTTGTCGCTAAGAGCAGCGCCGGTTTTGCCGACACCTTACTACCGGAATTTCTGACTATCGGTTTTCTCTACGCGCTCCCCTTTGCTGAACTGATCTGCGGGTTATTGATACTGCTTGGTGGTCAGTTCAGCAAGTGGGGGTACACGCTGGGTGGCCTGATCATAACCGCCCTGCTATTCGGTACCACGCTAAAAGAAGACTGGTCTACAGCTGGTACGCAGATGGTCTATGTCATTGCCTTTGCGTACGCTCTACGCACTCTCGACAGTAGCCGACGGCGTTGATACTGGCAGCGCGAAAAGTCTTCATTTGCTATAGCCAGCCAAATCGTTCCATGAGTCGATCTTTCTGAGCACGGGATACAGGAATACTCTGTTGATTCGCCATGACAAGGTAGCTCCCTTCACCTCTGACAAATTTTTTGATATGGCTGAGGTTGATGAGGTACTGCCGATGTACGCGCAGAAAATCCCGTTCTTCCAGTAGCTCCTGAATCTCCCGAAGCGGTTTCGTTACCAGGTGTTGCTGCCCGTCGGTCAGGATAAACCGGGTATAATTATTATCTGACTCGCAGTACAGAATATCTTTCAGGTCTACAAACGCAATTCCATTCTGGTACGGCAGCGCAATCCGGTCGGGAAGCGCTTTTACGGCCGAGTCGAGTTGCTGCCGCAAGTGTTCCAGTTGCTCCGGAGCAACTTTGCGCTTCTTCTCGACTCGACTAACCGCCTGAATCAATTCCTGTATGTCGATGGGCTTGAGTAAATAATCGACCGCGCTGTATCGAAACGCTTTTAGGGCAAATTTGTCGTAAGCCGTAACGAATACCAGCGCGAACGAAACACCGGCAACCGCTTCCAGCAGTTGAAATCCGTTCAATTGCGGCATCTCAATATCCAGAAAGACAACATCGGGCCGATAGTCGAGAATAGCCTGAATGCCTTTGTGACTGTTTGTGCAGGAGGCAACGACCTCCACCTGTTGGCAATGTTGCGAAAGCCGCAGAGCCAGCAGGCCAACAGCATTGGGTTCGTCGTCGATAATAATGGCGCGGATCATTTTTTAGGCGTTCAGATGGGAATGTCGATATGGACGGTTGTGCCTGTCGGACGTCCCTGATCGTCGGTCAGATCGACGATATCAATTCGCGTTTCAGTCTGGTAAAACTGATTGATCATGGCAATACGATCGGCGGTGAGTTTCATACCAAATGATTTCTGTTTGGTGGCAGACTTGCTTTTGTACTCGGCAGCCTGCTGACGGCCAATACCATCGTCCGTTATGTCGATATGCAGATGGTCCTGCCGGGGTTGCGTTACTGCTACCCGTACTGTCCCCCCTTCATCTTTGTGCATAAGTCCGTGCCAGATCGCATTCTCCACGAATGGTTGCAGCAGCAGGGGTGGAATTTGAATCGAGTCGGTATCGACATCGTCGGCCAGCAGAGTCTGGTAGCGTAGTTTATCGGGAAAGCGCATAGCTTCCATTTCGATGTAAAGCCGCAAGGTTTCCAGCTCGTTTGCCAGCGTAACGCGTTCCGATTTGGAGTTTTCCAGCACCAGCCGGATCAGTCGGGCAAACTTGGTGAGGTAATCGGAGGCTTTCTCGGCATCGTTCTGGACGGTAAAGAACTGAATGGAGTTGAGACAGTTGAAAATGAAATGCGGATTCATCTGCGAGCGGAGCGCGGCCATCTCGGTTTCGGCGAGTTTCAGCCGAAAAGCCCCCGCTTGCTCTTTTAATTCGGATTCTTTCTGATACCGAATGGCTTCTTCCCGATCCAGTTTTGCGCTCACCAACTGATACGACGTGTGACTTCGGTAGGTCAGCAGCAACAGCCCCGACGCTAGCAGGACGAGCAGGCTGGTAAACCACCAGGTTTGGTAGTAAGCCGGTTCAATCTGAATCTGAATCGAAGCCGCCTGTGGGTTTTCGATGCCGTCGTCATTGCTGCCTTTCACCCGAAAAACGTACTGTCCGGGTGGCAGATTCGTGTAGGTTGCCTGAGCGTACGTACCCGCGTTTATCCAGTCAGTATTTATACCTTCCAGCTGAAACCGGTACGTATTTTTGTCTGAATTAGAGAAGTTCAGCGCGGCAAACCTGAAATCGATAAAGTTTTGAGTATGCGACAGTGCGACATCGGAACGTTGAGAGTTGTACAGGCTATCCTGAATTTTCAATTGCGTCAGTTTGATTGGCGGAACAAACGAATTGGTTTTCAATTCGTTGACGTTGAAATAGGAAATACCTTTTACCCCTCCGAAGAAGAATGTACCATCAGCCATCTGATAGGTACAGTTGGTGTTGAACTCATCGCTCTGTAAGCCGTTTTTGCTGTCGTACTGCTTGACGGAGCGCGTAGCGGGTAAAAACCGGGTAACCCCTTTATTACTGCTTAGCCAGAGATACCCCCGCTTATCGATCAGGATTCCGTAGATGACGTTGTTGGGTAATCCGTCGTTCGTTGTATACAACGCACCTACCTCCTGCGTAGTCAGGTCGATGCTCGACAGACCGCAATCTGTGCCTATCCATAGCGTCCCGTTGCTTTCCCGCAGGCTACGGATGTTGTTGCACGGAAAGCCGGATTGCTGGTCGAAAACGCGGATACGCCTGGTTTTAGGTGTATACCGAAGCAGGCCATGACCCAGGGTGCCGAGCCAGATGTTTTGCTGCGAATCTTCGTAAATCAACCGGATGACGTAGCCTGAAATGGCTTTGATACTGGGCCGATCGTCCCAGCTTAGCCACGACTTTGTTCGTAGATCGAACCGGTATAACCCCCGCTGACCGCCGGTCCAGATCTCCTGTTGACTGGTCAGTACCTTGAGTGCATACAGGTAGAGCAGCGTTTTCTGGTTCGTTTGGGGGAAGGACGTAAACGCATCCGTTTTCGGTGCGAACCGGATTAGCCCACCGCCCGTGGCCAGCCAGACATTTCTAGCCGAATCGGCATCAATATCGTAAACCTGACTGTTGGGCAGTCGGTTAGGCGTAGCAGGGTCTGATTGGAAGGTTTTTATAACGCCCGTTGCCAGGGTATACCGGGCCAGCCCGCCCGACTGGGTGCCGATATACAGGTGCCGGTCCAGCCCAAACAGCTTGAATACCATGTTATCGGGGAGGCTGTTGGCAGGGTCGTCGGTGTTCCGCTGAATGAGGTGGAAAGGGGCATTGCGGGGATCGAACTTATCGACACCACCGCCACTCAGCCCGACCCAGATATTGTACTGCTGATCGGCAAAAAAACTGATGACATAATTGGCAGCCAGGCTACGGGCCATTTTTTCGTTGTGCCGAATACGGATAAAATCGTGGCTTTGGGGACGATAGAGTGAAATTCCTTCTGTACGGCTACCAATCCAGATTTGATTCAACCGATCCCTGAATAGGCAGGTAATCTGATTGATACCCACTTTGCGGCTGTCATTTTTGCTCTGGTAATGCACGGTGGCCGATGGCTGGCAGATGTTGGCGGTACCGCTTGGCCTGACAACATAGATACCATCTTCATACGTACCGATCCACAAGTTACCGGCAGCATCGCCGACGATGGCCCGAAAGATGGTAGAAACCGGCAGGTGTAGCGTTTTGCGCAGGTAGATGGGTATCAGACGGCCCGCTTTCGGGTGATAGTAATACGTTTCGTCGTCGGCAACAATCCAGACGGTACCATCATCGGCCATTGTGAAATCCATCAGGTTATTGTGCTGGTCCAGAAACGTCTGCATCTGTTTCGTGACGGGATTGAACCGGTAGATACCCTGCTCATCGGTCATGATCCAGACGCAGCCCTGGCGGTCGAGGAGGAGTTTTTTGATCGACAGATCATTGACTTTATGCGCCAGCCCAAACTGCTTGCTGAAGCTGCAGAACTGGTCGCGGCTGGCGTCGTAAATATCAATTCCCTTTACGGTGCCCACCCAGAACTGCCGTTGCTGGTCGGTCAGCAAACACTGAATGAAATTGTCACGGATGCTGTGGCTGGTGCCGGTCCTGTACACCTTGAAATTGTGCCCATCGAACCGATTCAGCCCGTCCTGCGTACCGATCCAGATAAATCCATCGTGCTGCCCGATGGTATATCCACTACCCTGCGACAGCCCCTGCTCAATGGCATAATGATCGAAGAAATACGTATTTGACTGGCCGGAGCGAGACTGGCCGAAGCTACCGCTACCAGCGCCTAGCACGACCCATAAACAAAACCAGCATAAATACGTAAATGGCTTTGGCATCTGTCAGTACATTTTTCTGCAGCGTCTTTCCACGTCGAATGAATACCAATAAACGACATTTTCTACATATGTCTTAGTCGAACATACAGCGTCAGACCATCTACGACAAGAATCCTCGGGTTAGTGGTAAGAACTACTAGGTGGCTGGTAGCCTTTCGACTGTCAATGGCTGACCGATAGGGGTATTGTGTAGTTGCCAGACTGGCGAACCGATTAATTTTTAGCCCTGAAATTCCGTTTGTTCACCCCGAAAAGTCCACCAGTCGTCCTGTCAGACTGGCATTCTGCCTGCTCTTTCCAGCACCTTGTCCCGGTCTTCACACGGCTGGCGCCGTGTTCATCTGCCCACCATCTCTCTGCTGTACTCATGAAAACTCCGCTTTTCACCCTGTCCATCCTGTTTTGTCTGCTGCTGCTCTGGACCGTTTCCTGCAAGAAAGATCCTGATCCAACACCTGGTGGCTCGACTACAAAAAGCACGGCAAAAGCCATTACGACCTTCGCATTTAACGGACTAAATCCCCCCGTAACGGCCACCATCGACGCGACGACCAAAACCATTTCAGCTACTGTTACTTCAGGAACAGACATAACAAAACTGATGCCCACCATTACGCTTTCGGATAAAGCGACTGTATCGCCGGGGTCGGGTACGGCGCAGGATTTTTCCAAAGCCGTTACGTACACCGTTACGGCCGAGGATGGCACGATGCAAGCGTATATAGCCACCGTTACAGTAGATAGACCTAACAATGGGACAGTGTATGTTGGCAATCTGGATGGAGTTTTGGTTGCCGTAGACGCACTAACTGGAGAGAAAAAATGGACGTTTACCGCTGGGGGACCTATTCAAGCCACGCCAACCGTGGCAAACGGGCTGGTTTATATTGCCAGTTGGGACAAAAAACTTTATGCGCTCGACGCAGCTACGGGGGTTAAGAAGTGGGAGTTTGCCGGAGCGGGGATGAACCAGCCGTATGGTGCTGTGATGGTAGCGGACGGACTGGTTTATGTCAATAGTTCTAACATACTCTTTGCACTGGATGCAACGAATGGTGCGAAAAAGTGGGAGTTCCTGGGAGACGATTCTTATACGTTTCAAGCGTCGCCAACGGTTGTGAACGATGTTGTCTACGCTAGTTTGCGGGGAACGGCAGCCTCCAGACAAGGAGTCGGCACATTCGCTCTGAATGCTAAAAC
>JAKONH010000010.1 GCA_022702045.1 Spirosomataceae bacterium | reverse complement strand
TCCAGCCGACGATCTTGCCACTCTTCAGCTTGTAATCGTAGACGAAAATGACCTCCGGGTTATTCGCTTTGTCGAGAAACAGGTTGGCGAAGTTATCGGACAGATTAGTCGGGTTTTTCTGGTACAGTGAATAGCCCGTGATGGCTTGTGCCGCTTTCAGCGCCGTCTGGTAGTAGCCTGGTGCCCGTTCGGCCGGAATGCCTACTTCACCGCCCGGTAGCGATACCTGTGGCGTGTTGACGCCGTAGCGGGCAATCGACCCCGCATACATAGCCGCCCGTGTTTCCATAGCCAGTGCCGCGGCTTTCGTCGCCCGCCCTTTGATCGACGGGTCGCTGGGGAGCACCGACTGGATGGCTTCCATTTCGCTGATGATGAAATCGTAGATTTCGCTTTCCTTCTTTCGTGGATTCCGCAGCGACGTCGCGTCGCCACTGAAGTCGTAGGTCAGCGGGTCGAGGATGAGCGGTACCCCACCCATGCGTTTGACCAGTTCGAAATAAACCCCTGCCCGGATAAAGCGGGCTTCGGCCAGGTACCGGTCGCGCACGGCCGGCGTCAGCGCCGTTGCCTGACTGCACTGCTGAATAAACAGGTTGAGGTCGCGCAGGTAGCCGTAGTCCCAGTAGTTCCAGCTGTCGTAGTTATATTCCTGATTCTGGTGCCGGAAATAGTCGCCGGAGTTGGAGGCAAACGCTTCGTCGAAATTGGTGAACTCGTACCAGCGGTCGGTCCGCTGAAAATCGGGGAAGCGGTCGTACAAATCGGCCATGGCCGAGAGTGTCAGCTGTTCGTTCGAGAAAATCTGCTCGTTCAGCAGGATGTTCCGGGGCTCCCGGTTCAGAAAATCCTCGTCGTTACAGCCTCCGCAGACGGCCAGCAGGGTCAGTAAGGTGATCGTTAGTTTTTTCATGGTCAGGTCAGAACGACAGGTTAACACCCAGGTTTACCAGCCGGTGTTGCGGGTATTGCAGGCCGTTTTCTTCGGTGATTTCGGGGTCGATACCCAGGGCGCGTACGTTGTCGATCGAGAACAGGTTAAACGAGTTGACGTAGATGCGGGCCCGCTGAATTTTGATTTTGCTCAGCAGCGACGCGGGGAGCGAGTAGCCGATTTCAGCCGTCCGCAGGCGCAAGTAGCTGATGTTAGTGAGCCACCACGACGAGTTTTTGTTGTAGTTGTTATGGCCACCGTCGTTGAAGCGCAGGGGTGGGTTCTTGCCCTCGATCCAGGGGCTGTCGGCGTTGAGCGGGTCGGCCCGGTGCCAGCGGTCATTGTACATTGACGCCAGCAGGTTGCCCGTGTTCTGGTACGGCCACCGCATCTCCCAGTTCTGGTTGTAGGAGTACATGGAACCACCCGAAAAATCGGCCGTCATGTCGAAGCCTTTGTAGTTGAGCGACAGGTTGATACCGAAGTTGATCGTGGGCACGGTCGAGACGGGGTAGCCGATGGGGCGCTGATCGTAATCGTCGATGCGGCCGTCGCCGTTGACGTCGCGGTAGATGAAGTCGCCCGGCAGCATGGTCTTGTTACCCTGCCCGTCATTGTTGACTGTATAGGCGTTGATTTCATCGGCCGATTTAAACTGCCCGATTACTTCGTAACCCCAGAAAATGTTGCTCCAGCGGTTCTCAATCGCGTTGCGGTAATGATCCCACGAGTTACCGAAGGTCGGTTTATACGTTTGTAGCGAACGGCCCCGCGAGTACCCGACATTACCGCCCAACCGAAAGCCGATGCCTTTGACCGTACCGTTGTAGGCTAGCGAGGCTTCACCTCCTATCCGAGCGTCGCTGTTGACGATTTCGTCGGGCAATGAGTAGCCGATTTCGTTCGGAACCAGTATATCGTATTTCCGGCCGCGTAGTCCCGTCCGCTTGCGGTAGAAGTAATCCAGTTCGCCCGTCAGTCGCCCGTTGAACAGGGTATAATCGAGGCCGACATCGGTAATCGTGCTGGTAAACCACGAGAGGTTCGTGATGGGTACACCCGTGTTCCGCGATCCTTTGATGACCTGCCCGTCGAGCACGACCGTCGATGACGCGTAGTTATAGCCAGGGAGGTACGCGAATGCAGAGAGATCAATGTTGTCGTCGCCCAGCTTGCCATACGACGCCCGTAGTTTCAGATCCGTTAGCGCCGTCTGATTTAGGTTCTTGAAGAAGGGTTCTTCGCTGATGCGCCAGCCCGCCGATACTGAGGGGAAGAAACCCCACCGCCGACCCGGTGCAAAGCGCCAGGCAGCATCGCGCCGACCTGATACTTCAGCGAAGTATTTGTCGGCATAGTTGTACGTTGCCCGGCCTACATACCCGATCCGCGCTTCTTCGTAGTCGGTGTCGTTGTAGGTGTCCATATCGGCAAACTGAATCAGCGGCAGCACGTTGGTTTTTGGTACCGAGTGCACAAACGTTTCCTGCTCGCGCCGGCTGATCCGCTCAGCGACGAACGTGCCGCCGACAGTGTGCCGCCCGAAGGTGTTGTTGTAGGTTAGTTGACCTTGTAGCACATTCTCGAAGATCTTCCGCGTCACCCGTTCGCGATAGGGATTCGAGCTGCCCCCGGTGATGCTGTATTTGTCAGTGGCCGGGTCGTAGGTGTACACGTCGTAGGTGTATTCGTGGATGTTCGACAGCCGGTCGGCGAAATAATAGGAGTAGACCCCACGGGCGGTCAGTCCTTTGATCGGTAGCTGATACTCGGCGTTGAAGTTGGTTTGCAGTACGCGCCAGTCGTCGCGGGCATAGCCTGAAATGGCGTAGTTCAGCAGCGCCCAGTTTTCGGCATTGTGGCCGATGTTGTTCGGGTAAAGTGGGTTGTCGTTGGCGTAGGGCCGCTCAGTGGGGCGGTTACGGAACAAGGCGAAGCGGGGAGCCCAGTAATCATCGCCACCCGGTACGCCGGGGTTTTGTCGCGTCTCGATCCGGCCGTTGATCTGCACACCGATCTTGAGCCGATCGGCGACGCGGGCATCGATGTTGGACTGAATGTTGGTTCGGTTGAAGTTATAATCTTTCAGTACCGCGTCCTGATTCAGCCGCGTGACCGAGAAGTAGTAGTTGATCTTTTCCGACCCGCCCGACGCGTTCAGGTTGATCTGGTACTGCGGGGCGTTTTTACCGACGATGTAGTTGTACCAGTCGAAACTTTTGTAGCCGTACTCGGTGCCCTGCTGCCACTTGTTCAGTTCGTCCTGCGTGATGGTCGTCCGACCCGTCTGATTGACTTCGGCATCGGCTTTGCCCACCATCCAGTCGTAGGCGCTTACCCCTTTCGGGAAGCGGGTCCAGTTCTGCACGCCGTAATACGCATCGAGGTTGATGGTGTTACGGTTGCCGGTTTTGCCCCGCTTGGTCGTTACGATGACAACGCCGTTTGCCGCCCGCGACCCGTACACCGACGCTGACGCATCTTTCAGCACAGAAATCGACTCGATGTCCGACGGAGCGATGTTGTTGAACTGACCGGCATCTTTCTGAATACCATCGATAACGAACAGCGGATCGCCCATGCCGCGCACCTGCAGGAGGGCCGACGCGCCGGGCCGCCCTTCCGCCTGCCGAAATGACACGCCCGGAATCTTCCCCGCCAGAGCCGCACTGACTGTACTGGTCTTGGCCTTTTCGATGTCGCGGCTGGTGATGCTCGAAATAGCCCCCGTCAGTGATTCTTTCCGCTGCACCCCGTACCCGACGACGACCACTTCGCTCAGCGACTGATCCGACGATTTTAGGCTGACAGTCAGACTCGTCTGATTACCCACGGCGATCTCCTTGCTGCCAAAACCGATAAAACTGAAAATCAGCACTGCGTTGGCGTCGGGAACGTCAATGCGGAAGTTGCCGTCGGCGTCGGTGGTTGTGCCGCGCGTAGCGACGCCCGGCTGCGTTCCCTTGAGTACAACGCTTACGCCCGGCAGCGCCTGCCCGTTGGTACTGTCGCGCACGACACCCCGGACGGTCTGATCGGTGCTTTGCCCCACCGTCGGCAGGGCCGGGCTGCCAGCCATCGACGAATAGGGGGCGATAGTGGCTATGCGCTGCGTCGATCGCAGCGGTTCAGCCGTCACGGTTTTCGTATCGGTATGAGCCGCCACGATGATATAGGCCCCTTCCTTCATCTTGCGGTATGTCAGGCCCAGCGGGCGTAGCAGGGTGTGCAGCGACGTTTCCGCCGATGCATCAAGCTGTATACTGGTTACAGGTACGACCACGTGTTCGACCAGCCGATTCTCGAACAGCAGATTGATTTGATAACGGTTTTTTAGCGCCGTCAGCGCATCGCGCAACGACCGGTTTCCTGCGTTGTGGGGCTCTTCCGTCGACTGACGAACCTGTCCGGCGCGGGCCAGTATCTGCGCGTTGCCGGCCGCGCCGATGCTGGTTACGATCGCTCCGGTCAGTAAGCAGGCGTAAGCACGTAAGGTATGTTTCATGGAGAAAGGAGAGGAGGTAAGGAGCTATTTGGCGGAGAATGTGACGCGGTTATGCTGCCGGGATACGTTGATGCCCAGCAACTCCCGCAACACATGCAGGAGTTCGTCGGCATTGTCGGCGTCGAAAGTACCCGTCACCATACGCTCGGCCAGGGCGGAGCTCTTGATGGCGACGTCAAGACCGTAATTTTCTTTAATCATGTAGCCGACTTCGCGCAGGGGGGTATTGTTGAAGACGAAGCGGTGTTCGGTCCAGGCGGTTTCGTCAGTGGGGCGGGCGATGGGTTTGACCTGCACCACTCCAGTTGGCTGTAGCGTTGCCAGTTCGCCGGGGTGCATCAGCCACTCGCGCCGGTCGTTGACCCGTTGGCTGCGTAGCTTTACGCTGCCCTTTAGCAGTGCTACGCGGGTCGCTCGTGTCCGGTTGAAGACGACGAACTCCGTACCGAGTACTTCCACGTCGAACTGCCGACCCGTCTGCACGACAAAGCGCCGGTTGTCATGGGTGTGTGTGATGGAAAAGGTCGCTTCACCAATCAATGTGACGATCCGATCTTTGCCTGGCACCAGTTGATAGCCCAGTACCAGGCGGGGGACGCGCAGGCTTGAATTGGCGTTGAGCACGACCCGACTTCCGTCGGACAGGGGAATGGTGCGGAGCTGCCCGAACGACGTTCGGTAAGTCTGGTACAACAGGGGTTCGCGGAAAAACCAGCCCGCCAGCCCGATCAGCAGTGTCACTGATGCCGCAACCAGCCAGGTCGACAGCCACGACCAGGTACCACGCAGGGGGGGCGGTTCAGCCAGCGTCGGAACGGGAAATGGCTGATCCATGAACCCACGAAACCGGGCGAGTGCGGCTGAAGTGTCAGCAATATATTGCGGATACGTCTGTTCCCACTCGAACAGTGTCTGGTAATAAAGGGTCTGGTTCTGCGGATCTTTGAGCCAGTCTTCGATCAGCCGTACCTGAAGGGCACTCGTCCGACCGGCATGATGCTCCAGCAGCAACGCTTTCGTAATAGTTTGCATGGTTTGTTAATGGTCAGGTTGTAGCTGGATCAGGCCTGTGTGCCAAGCAGGAGCGCAACGCCCCAGACCCATTCGTCTTTGAGCGCTGTACGCAGTAGCGTCAGCGCCTTGGTCATGTGCGCTTCGACGGTTTTAATCGCGATGCTGAGTTCGTCGGCAATCTCGCCGTATTTACGGCCTTCGAACCGGCTGAGCAGAAACACGCGCCGACACTGCGGAGGGAGCTGTTCGATGGCTTTCTCGATTTTCCGCCGGAGTTCGTCGTACTGCATCATCTCCGACGGCGATGATTTGGAATCGATCAGATCGTCGATGCGCTCGTCGGTACTTTGCTGCGATTTGGTCAGGTCCCAGCGCAGGTAGTTGTAGGCCCGGTAGCGCACCGCCTGAAACAGGTAGGCTGGGTAGGCACTGTCGATGGTCAGGTAGACCTTGTTTGTCCAGAAATTGCAGAACACCTCCGACACAATGTCTTCCGCCGTTTCCTTGGCGTAAACCAGTCGAATGGCGTGGCTGCACAGGGGTGCGTAGTACTTGCGGAAAAGTAGTTCGCAACCCTGCCGTGGGTCGGTCTCGAATGTGGCTTTCAGATGCCAGTCGGGATCGGGCGATACGGGTAGACTACCCGACGCGGAGCTGGTAGTCGCCTGTGGGGAGCTTGATGGAGTAGGGAGAGGAAGGCGCATGTAAGAACCGTCGAGTACTGACCACCAGTAGGCGGTCATACTACAGACAAGTCGGTGCGGTTATACCCTTACTCCGTTTTGACTTTTTTTGCTATTTTTTTTAACGATACGGTAGTGAGTGACCTGTTATAGTGCAGGTGTATCTTGAAAAAGCCGGATTTGGTAGCGTGCAAGCCTTTTTTGACGTACTCCGATTACGTCGGCCGACTGTCAATTAATTGGTCTGGTTACCCGATTGACGCTATACCTTTCGCATGTTACTTTAGCCCTGCTTCGTGTCTTATGCAAGGTGAGCTGATATGCGCTTACCACTTCCGGCATGCATAAACAGGTAAATCAGTACGATAAAATTTTACGGGAAATCTGAAAGCAATCATTGCGGGTTTGCTGAAGAACGTGCTTGGTATCAAGGCTGTAGAATCAGAAGGACTGCCCGACGATCTACAACGCACCAAAGAGCGCAAGCCCGATGTATTGAAGAAGATTACGGATGAATTCGTAGCGCTGACTAGCATTACCGTTTCATTACATTTCGAATTCCCCCGGCTGGATTCACTACGTCACCGGCATAGCGGGGAATAATGTGAATACTGGCGTGCGGAAATTTCTGCCCGCCTGCTCCAATAGTTGATCCGACATTATTTCCAGGAGTTTTACTACCGCATTCTTCGATATAGATAATTACTGAGCTTGAATGAGTATAGTACGACGGTATGAATGCCAGCCGCCTGTACGCTGACGGGTTGCTGGCATGAATCTGCCCGCGACTGATAGCTCAAGCGCTAAATACGGCCTTCGTCACGTTGCGACGTCTTATTCACAAAGCGGGGCTAATATGACACAAACCCCGATCAGCGTGCCGATCGGGGTTTGTGTCATATTAGCCAACTCTTCGGTTGATTACTATCAACGTACTGGGCTACATCATTAGCTGTGTTGAGTAACCGCCGGTTGCTCGTTGGTAGCCGCCACGTATTTTTTCACGAAGTCAGCTTTGTTGTCGCGGTATGAAGAGACCATACCTACTTTCGATAGGCCATAAATGTAAAGCCAGGCCATGTCAAGCTGAAAGGGCAGAAATCCGGCGCGGGCACTGCTGGGGTACAGGTGATGGTTGTTGTGCCATTCACCCGCGAACAGACCGGGCCGCCACTGATTGATCGAGAGGTTCCGGCGGTCAAAGTCAACGCCGTCGACGTGTTGTTCTTCGCCCTTACCGTGGCCAGTATAGTTGAACGTGCGCACGACGATGTACCAGAACAGCGCCCCTGTAAACATCGTGCAGGCTAGTGGGTGCCCACCGATCAGAAAGAATATCGAGTACCAGAAGGCCCAGTTGGCAGCCCACAGACCAAACGTATACAGTGGCGAAGCAACCGAACCCCAGCGCAGGTAGCTGCGGTAGCTATTGGCCCGAATGCCGGTATGACCCAGAAAACCGGCTACCCGGCCATAATCGGCCTCCGACAGGTTCTTGGCGATCGGCTGGTGGTTGACGTCCGAAAGCAAACAGTAGAAGAGACCACCACGGGCATTGTAGGGGTCGCCGGGCTGATCGGATTTTGCGTGGTGAACGTGGTGTGAAACGACGTAAATCTCTTCAGGAAACGTCTTGACGACCAAGTTCTGCGTGATGAAGCGCCAGATGGGATGACTAAACGTATACGCCTTGTGCGTGCAATACCGGTGAAACCAGATCGTCGCGTGCGTACTCATAATGACCATGCCGTACAGAATGCCTATACCCAGCATCGGCAGCGAAAAATACCGCCCGAACGCAATGATCGCGAACGGAAGCAGACAAAGAATCATGAGCCAGCTGGCGGCCGGAATCCAGTTTTTACGATCGGCGAAAACATTCATCCGCGTGAAGGCTTCCCGGAAGAGTTGTCGATTTGTGGGAATAACTAGGTCTCCGGTGGGCGTACGCCAGCCATAGGATGGCTCTTGTAATACGTTGTCGATAAACGGCATAAAGAATTAACTAAGAGAAGAGTGGCGGACGTCGCCTGATTAAGTAGTAGAAAGTTGCGGAGCGAAAACGCTGTTAAATTTAGCTGGTCCGGTGGGTAAAACAAGGGCTGGCAGTCAGATAGCCAGTACTTGTTTTGCCTGATCGACGGCTCGGTGCAACTGGTTATGGAGATAAATACGCTGATCGTCGATGAAGAACGCTATGTCTCCGTCGAATTCATTGGCAAAAGAACAGCCATTGGCAAATCGGCCCCAGCCTTCGTTGGTATAGCGATTTAGCCGATTCTGTGGCCATTGGCCTGGCCGATCGGCAGCTAGGTCAGGTAGATGCTGGTTCATCCAGTGTACAAGCGAGGTGATGTCCTGAATTTTACCCTGGACCCCAATGCCTTTCGTAAAGTCGACCCGCTGTCCCCGTTCGTCGACCTGAGTCAGAAGTTTGTCCACCCGACTGATTAACTCGGTAAACGCGGTGCGCCAGGCCTGATCGTCAACTGCATCGATGGCAAAAGCAGGCGAACGAAACAAGGTGTCGATGGCTAGCAGGTCGTCATTGGTCGGTGGCGTGGTGAGGGGCATATGTTGGCTAAAAAGTAGGAAGGGAAGTAAGGGTATCGGGTGGTCGTTAATCTACTGGTCAATCCGGCCGGTAAGGTGCCACTGACGGCGATACCTGGCCAGGTTGCAAAGGCAGAGGTATCCGTTGCATAGCCAGGCCCGGACGTGGCTGGGACGTTCGCAGTAACGGACGAAAAACTGGGCTGATAACCAGTTCGTAGTGGTCAAGTAAGGAAGCAAGGACTTGTTGAGCGGCCGTGTTAAGTTGACTGAGCAGGCGGTACATGGATTGAGTAATTTATAAGCGGAGAAGGACAGGATGGCCCAGCGAACCGGAATCAGCCGCTGACAATGCTGATAACGAGTAATTGATGCTGGTACGAGTAGACGCGTTATGTTTTGGAGAAAAACGCTTATGTCCTGGCGCGGGGCCGGGTAATCAGCTCACCAACAATAGTGACTGGGTTAAGCCAGCTGATCTGGTCTTGGGCGGTGAAGCCAGCCGACATTAATGCGGTCGGGTGCTTCACTTAGTTTACTGATGAGGACCGATTGATGACGTGTAACGACGGCAAATATATGCCGAAAAGCAAGGGCGATGGACCGATCGTTGATCGGGTATGTAAACTAAACCGGTTTATACACAAAAAGATTAGTATACATGCGATATATTTACCGATGATGACTTGTCAATAATGTACTTTACAAACGGATCACTTGGCGAAAACAGTCAGTACGACGTTGTAACGCACTAATACGCCATCGACGACCTGACCTAATTGTTTATTAATCTGCGTATGCAGGCAAGTTTATTTTAGTGAGGTTATAGACCAATTAAACGAAAAAGCGTCGGAAGGGGTTGACTCTACGACGCGTTATCAAATTCAACCATTGAGTTGCGTCCACTCTCCATGAAGGAATACACAGAAATCCCCGACACCAGCGATTCGGACTACTGGCAGATTAAAGTGACGGAAGGTCAGCTGCGGAGCCAGACATTTGTGCCGCGTGACAAAGAACTCCATCATCGGCTAAAAACGAAGGCATGGGCCGATATTCAGGCGGCTCAGCCGCGCCGACGTCGGAACGCTAAAGATTAGCAACAAGGGTATACCCGGCCCGCTTCCTATTTGTTGGCAAGCAACTTTGGTTGGGCTAAGTCTTGTCCGAAGGTGATCATCGGTACCTAATAAATAGGTCCGATGATCACCTTTTTATGCACCTACCTGCTCGAGAGGTAGCGTCGGATGGGTGTATCAACGTACTTCATGATCAGGTGCGCGAACGCAATTAGCGCCACCGCCAGTACGGGTACCAATACCCACAATTGCGCTGCTGCCGGCTTCTTCGCTTCGAGATAGCTCATGAATAGCCAGATGAACGGGTAATGAACCATGTAAAGTGGGTACGATAGATCGCCCAGCCACTTGCAGCGTCCGTTCCAGAATTGGCTTGTCTGTGTACCGGCACCCAGTGCAAGCAGAAAGGGGAAGTAAACCAGCACCAGAAAGGGTTCTGTAAATTGGTTGAGGCCGACTCGGTATGGAACCAGAAACGCGAGCAGGAGTAACAGGCTGATGGGGACGAAGCCAAGCGAGTTGCTGATGCGCCAGCCGGATCGAAAAACGAGTATGCCCAGCAAAAAGGAACCCGCTACCCTGGGCAGCCCGCCGTATTCGTTACCTATACCCCAGCCCACACCGACGTTGCCATACACAGTAGCTGTAATGCAAAGCGCAATGGCGGCTATGATCGTCAATCCCACCAGCGTTTTGCGGGAGATCCGGTATAGGATCAGTGCGTAAATGATATTAGCGATGTATTCCCACATCAACGACCAAGTGGGCGGGTTCAGGTGAAACAGGTTATAGTACCGCTCCGGAACCGCCGGGTATGGAATCATCAGGCTGCCTGATACAAACATCAGCGCTGTTTTGCCGGGCCCCTTTAGGGCGTATAGCTTATTGAATGGATCGAGCACGAAGCAAATCAGACCGATAAGCGCAC
>JAKONH010000643.1 GCA_022702045.1 Spirosomataceae bacterium | reverse complement strand
AAAGCCAACCATCAGCATGATGTGCAAGAAGAACATACGGAAATCATGTACGTAGAAAGCGAGGACCAGACCACCGAAGAAATATAGCATCAATAGGCCTTCGACGATGGTCAGCCAGTTGATCTTACGGCTGACATACTTATTCGCGTCCCAGCGGTCACGGGCGGTTGTTACATTGAATTTAGGCGTTCTGATAAACGGCGTCTTCCGGCCCGCGTAACCTTCAATGACGGCTATCGTGTTATGCAGCGACAGACCCATCATCAGCGACGAATACATCGGGAAATACCAGATGATTCGAGCTTTGTTCTCCCGCTCGAAAAACCAGAAGGGAATGCCGTAAAACGTGATCAAGATCAACAGGTTAAACTGAAATAGATTGATGACGTAGAACACCCATTCCCATTCCGGGTGTAGATTTCGAATATAAATCAGGGGTACGCTCATGATGCCCAATATCAGCACCAGAATAAACGTAGCGCTGCTGAAAAGGTGAAAGAAAGCGTGTAGTTTCATAGACAGTGAAACACCGGGTGTTCGCAACACTTTCCAGAACAGTTTGCGGGCGCACTCGGCAGCTCCCTTCATCCAGCGGTACTGTTGCGACTTCAGGGCGTTCATGGCTACCGGTAGTTCGGCGGGAGACCCGATATCTTCACGGTAAACGAATTTCCAGCCCCGTAGTTGAGCCCGATAGCTCAAGTCAAGGTCTTCGGTCAACGTATCGCTTTGCCAGCCACCAGCGTCATAAATGGCCGTTTTACGCCATACGCCACCTGTACCGTTAAAGTTGGCCAGATATCCCGCTTCGTACCGGCCGCTTTGTTCAATGGTGAAGTGCGCGTTCAGACCGAAAGCCTGTAGCTGCGTCATCAACGAGAAGTTTTCGTTAAGGTGCTCCCAGCGCGTCTGGACAATACCCACTTTTGGATCGGTGAAATGGGGCACTGTTTTAAGCAGAAAATCAGGGTCGGGAACGAAATCAGCATCGAAGATGGCAACGAGATCGCCCTTTGCGAAGGTAAGTCCATACGATAGTGCCCCAGCCTTAAATCCCGTTCGTTCGGGGCGTCGTACGTGTTCGATGGGTACACCGAGTTGCTGGTAGTGCGCTATTCGGTTGGCGATGATCGAGACAGTTTCGTCCGTTGAGTCGTCCAATACCTGAATATCCAATTTGTCGACTGGGTAATTCAGTAGTGCGACTGCGTCGATCAATCGCTCGACAACATACAATTCATTGTAAACAGGAAGCTGAACCGTGACGCGTGGTAACTCGCTAATTGGTATATGTATACGAGTGGCGTTGTTGCGATGCTTCTTCGATTTTAGGTAGCTGATTATCAGGCTTAACTGGCCGCAATTATAGAGGAAGAGCAGAAGCAGAGCCAGACCGTATAGTAGAAGTACAGCCAGTGCCATCAGGATTTGATTGTGTAGGTGAGAGATGTAGTACTCACATAATAGGGTGAGCCATCAATAAGTTTGAAATCACCAACAATTTCCAGTCTTCAGTACCAGCTACACGGGTCTGGGGAGCCGTCTACGAGCGTAAGCCAAAAATGGTGTATACTTGCCTATGAACATCTCGTTTATCGGCGCTGGTAACGTAGCCTGGCACCTGGCACCGGCGCTTGAAAATGCTGGCCATCATATCAACGAAATATACAGCCGACAGCCGCAGTCGGCCCGGCGGCTCGTCAGTAATCTGTACGACGCGCAGATTCATTCTGAACTGAATTTTGCGAACAGCACGTCCAGACTGTTCATTCTGGCTACTCCGGATGATGCACTGGAAGCGGTATGTCAACGAATGGTTTTACCTGAGGGAGCCATCCTTGTGCACACGTCGGGAAGCTGTCCACTCGATAAACTTCAGAACTGGATGGCTATCTACAGCGATATACCCGTCAGAACCGGCGTATGCTACCCCCTGCAAACGTTTAGCCGCGAGCAACCGCTAATCGATTTTGCCGGTGTTCCGCTTTGTCTGGAAGCTACTGATCCTGATACAGAAGAGGAACTGGTTGCTATAGGGCAGGCGATCAGTCGCATCGTGTACCTGGTTTCATCGTCAGAGCGTTTGCTGTTGCATCTAGCGGCTGTACTAGCCTGCAACTTCAGTAATCATTTGTTGGCACTGGCCCGTGAGCTGACGGTTTCCAATGGGCTCGAATTCGGTCTGCTGGCACCGCTCATTCAGGAAACGGTGAGAAAAGCGTTATCGGTGCCTGATCCGGCCACGGTACAAACCGGCCCCGCCCGGCGAAACGATCAGACAACAATACAGGCGCATTTGGCGCTGTTGATGGACCAACCACTAACCGCGGAGATTTATAAACTACTAACGCAAAGTATTTACAATCAAAGCCGTATTGAGCAGGTGCGTTCAGCGGATTAATTTAATACCCATTTACGTATATACTGGTCTGTCAATGATGAACTGGGACGGTTTTTGCTCAAACGTGAGTAGCAAAAAGTGGGGTTAAAACGTTGCTGATCATGAGCACAATTGCGCGGGCGGTTGTACCGTTACCACGTTCGGAAGAGGAGAAGGGGCAACTAATGGAGTTATATGAGCGGTACGGTTCGATGGCGTACGGAATTATCCTGCGCATTGTACCGCAACCCGAACTGGCACAGGCAGTTTTGGTCGATCTCTTTGCTACATTGTCAGTAGAGATGGGGTCGGACAAGACCGAACGTGTGAGCGCACTTATTATACGAACGGCAAGGCGAAAAGCATTGGCTAGCAGGCTCGGTTCAGCGGAGCGTTCGTTAACGTCTTTTCAGCCAACGGAACGGAATTTACCAAAAGTTGTTTTTAACTTAGCGTTTTGGCATGGGTGCCATGTAACCGAAATCGCAGATCGCCTGAACATAGCGACAACGGATGTGCTTCGGGCAATTCGTGCCTACGTGAAGTCATTTACTGTGGCCTAGATAACTAATGGCAATCAAATCACACCAGTATCTGGAAGAAGGGTTTCTGGAAGCGTATCTGACCGGCGTTGTTTCTGAGCAGGAACGAGCCGAGATGAAACAATACTTGTCGGATAATCCAGAATATCAAGCTGAACTGAATGAGATCGAGACCAGTATGGAGCAGTTTTTTATGCGCCGTGCTGTGCCCCCACCACCTGGGCTGCGGGACGCTGTTATGAATCGGATCAATCAGAACGAGATTCAGCAATGGCGTCTGGAAGAAGATGGGAATAAATCCCGTAATTCAGCGAAGAATAGCAACCCTAACTCGCAGTACGTACACGTTGAAGTCGATGATACGCACATCCGGGTGCATAAGTACTGGCGCCCGGCATTCATCGCTGTATTTGTTCTGTCGAAGGTGTTTTTGATCGCAGGATTATATTATTACTTCAAGGCCGGAAGCATCGAGCGTGAACTGGAGCAACTGCGTCAGCAAAACAGCGTTCAGCAAACGATACCGGCCCGACCGCTCAATACGCGATGAACGCGTTTTTGGCGTTATCTTTCAGCCCGCCGATGATGCAACCTAGCGTCGGCGGGTTTTTTTATGATAAAGCAGTTGATTTCCCTTCTACTTCTATGTAGTGCCTGTAACGTTGCTTTAGCCCAGTGGGAGC
>JAKONH010000642.1 GCA_022702045.1 Spirosomataceae bacterium | reverse complement strand
CATCGCCTTACTCAGGCTGTTATTTTTGTTTACTAACACGATCCGGCTGAATGGCTCGTAAGAAGAAAAAAGTAGGGGCGTACCCCGCCGGCATGATTCTGTTTAGTCTCACGCTGGCGCTGTTTCTAATTGGTTTTTGCGGGATGCTGGCCATCGAATCCAAACGACTGGTGCAGTACATCCGGGAAAACTACGAAGTGCGGGTCTTTCTGGACAAGGACATCGACTCGACCCGGGCGGCTACGCTGATGTACCGCACGCTGGCCAATAAGCCGTATACCTTGTCGACCGACGGGCAACCACAGCTTACGTTTGTGTCGAAAGATGCAGCGGCCCGTGAGTTTATCGCTGAAACGAAAGAGGACTTTTCCCGCTTTCTGGACGAGAATCCGCTGCGCGACAGCTACCGGCTCAAACTCAACGAAGCGTATTTCGATGAGTCGAAACTGGCGGGCATTAAGAAAGACCTGGAAAGCGTCGATGGCGTGTTTGAAGTGGTATATCAGGAAAATCTGGTCGACAGTATCAATCGCAACATCAACCGGATTTACTTAGTGATGGGCGTTTTTGTGGCTGTTATGCTGCTGATTATCGTAGTGCTGATGAACAATACCATTCGGCTGGCGCTGTACTCGCAGCGCATGCTGATTCGGAGTATGCAGTTGGTCGGTGCAACCAATAGCTTCATCACACGACCTTTCCTGGGCCGGGGGGTGTGGCAAGGTGTCATAGCCGGTGTGCTGGCGGTCGTCATGCTGCTGGTTGGTTTGCAGATTGCTACGCACAACCTACCTGAGCTGGCTTATTTCCAGGACACGCCCAAGCTGATTATGCTGTTGGCGGGTCTGGTCGGTTTAGGGGCCGTTATTGGTTTCGTCAGTACGTTTCAGGCCGTTCACCGCTATCTCGGCCTGACGCTCGACGAATTGTATTAGCAGTAGTTGAAAACTAAATGCCGCTGAGCGGTATTATAACAAAGAAACAATATGACTATGGCGAAAGATAAGCAATCGGCTCAACCGACGCTGACGCGTGAGGAGCCACTCCGTAAGACAGCAACGACCACTTCGACCGATACAGCAACCCGGACCCCGTTTACGCGTCCAACGGTATCCGAGCCTTCCCGGCAGGTGGCTGCGCTGCCGTTTGGCCGGCAGAACTATACGCTGATGCTGGCCGGTATCGGGATTATTCTGGCCGGCTTCTTTATCATGAGCCTAGACAAAGAAGAGTTTGGCTTTGGTTTTCTGGGCTTAACGCTCGGTCCAATCGTTGTAATGGCGGGCTTTATTCTGGAGTTTTTTGCCATTCTGGCACGGCCCAAAGCGTCGTAGTCAATCCGGCAATTTTATAGATGAGGGGTTATAAAGTTAGGCAGTTGCTTGTTGCCGACTTGATAACCCCTCATTTTTGTGGCTCAACTACGGGTTACAATGGATCTGATTCACGCAATTGCGCTGGCCATTATCGAGGGACTGACGGAATTTCTGCCTATTTCCTCGACGGGGCACATGATTATTTACTCTTCGCTGGCAGGCATTGCCGGTAATGAATTCACCAAACTCTACACGGTCGACGTTCAATTCGGTTGTATTCTGTCGGTACTGGTGCTGTATCACCGCCGGTTTCTGGTCGATACCCGCACCGATGATTTTGTAGCCCCGGCCTGGGTGCAGCGGCTCCCGCAGAAAACGCAGCGACTCGCCGATTTTTATTCCAAAATTTTGATCGCGTTTCTACCGGCGGCTGTCATTGGCCTCTTGCTCAACGACTTCATCGACTCACTGCTTGAGAACGTAACGGTCGTTGCCATCATGCTGGTTGTAGGCGGCTTTATTCTGCTGTTTATTGACAAGATCACGCTGGCCCAGCCCAAAGACCACGATATCACCGCGCCCGACGCCTTGCGGATTGGCTTTTTCCAGTGTATTGCAATGGTACCGGGCGTGTCGCGTTCGGCCGCTACGATTATTGGCGGTATGTTTCAGGGGCTTACCCGCACCCAAGCCGCTGAGTTTTCGTTTTTTCTGGCCGTTCCGACAATGGCCGCGGCTTCTGGTTACAAACTGCTAAAAACATACAAGCTACTGCAACCTGACGACTACAAGATCCTGTTGCTTGGTAATACCATCGCGTTTATCGTCGGTATGCTGGCGATCCGTGGTTTCGTTGGCTTCCTGACTAAGCATGGCTTTAAAGTGTTCGGCTACTACCGTATTGTCGTCGGTCTGATTCTGCTAGGCTTGCTTGCGGCCGGTGTCAAGATCGACGTATTGTAGAGACCGCGATCCTTCGCGTCTCAGCGCGCGTCAGCAACGGCTCGTCAGCTAACCATCCGGATGCTGAGACGCGAAGGATCGCGTCTCTACAAAATAAAACCCCTTTTCTTTTGACACAGCCTATTCCTGACCCCGGACAGGTCATTCTGATTGACAAGCCGCTGACGTGGACGTCGTTCGATGTAGCCAACAAGCTGAAATACGCCTGTAAATTCAAAAAAATCGGTCATGCCGGCACGCTCGACCCGCTGGCAACCGGCCTGCTGATTCTCTGTACAGGCAAGATGACCAAACAGATCGATCAGTATCAGGCGCAGGAAAAAGAATATACCGGCACCTTGGTGCTGGGGAAGACCACGCCGTCGATCGACCTGGAAACGGCCGTCGATGCTGAATACGACATAAGCGGCATTACGCACGATGCCATTCGCGAAGCAGCCCGACAGTTGACGGGTGAGGTTACACAAGTTCCGCCCATTTATTCCGCCATTCGGGTCAATGGCGAGCGATTGTACGAGAAAGCCCGAAGGGGTGAAACAACGGAGATAAAAAGCCGCCAAGTCACAGTGTCGGTTTTCGAGGTAGACACCACACGGTTCCCCGAAGTCGATTTCCGCATCGTATGTTCGAAAGGCACCTATATTCGCAGTCTAGTGCGCGACCTTGGGCTACTGCTGGGTAATGGGGCCTACATGAGTGCACTACGCAGAACCCGTATCGGCAGTTTTCGCGTTGAAGACGCAGATTCACTCGAAACATTCATAGCCCGGTATCAGGCAGAACAACAGCCCCAACCTGACGAACAGCCCTGAACCTAGTCCCTGCCGACTCATCAACGTTTATGCTTATTCATCGCGGTCTCGACGACTTACAACCCCTCCCCAGCGCCGTTGTCACAAGCGGCACATTCGATGGGGTGCACCGGGGACATCAGACAATTCTGGCTCGGCTAACCGAAGTCGCCCGGTCGAGCGGGGGCGAATCCGTGCTCATTACGTACTGGCCCCACCCCCGAACCGTGCTGTCGAACGATAGCATGGACCTGAAACTCCTGACGACGCTGGACGAGAAGATCGATCTGCTCGAACAGGCTGGTGTCGACCATCTGGTTGTCATTCCGTTTACGCGGGCCTTTTCTGAACTGTCGTCGGCAGAATACATTCAGCAGGTGCTGATCGACAAAATCGGGACGCGCAAACTGGTGATTGGCTATGACCACCGCTTTGGCCGCGATCGGGAAGGCGGTTTTGACTACATTCAGGCGCATCAGTACGAGTACGGTTTTGAGGTCGAAGAAATTCCCCGCCAGGATATCGAAGCAGTAGGTGTCAGTTCATCGCGTATCCGTGCGGCCCTCGAAGCGGGTCATATCGACATCGCTAACCGGCTCCTGGGGCGGCCGTACAGTCTGTCGGGCACGGTCGTAAAAGGGCGGCAACTGGGTCGGACGATTGGCTTTCCAACGGCGAATTTGCAGGTCGACGATCCGGTCAAACTGATTCCGGCCAATGGCGTGTACGCGGTCGATGTACTGTATGCCGGGCAGAAATTCAGCGGGATGCTCAACATCGGTTTCCGCCCGACAGTGGCCGGTACGCATCAGACGATCGAAACCTACATTTTCGACTTCGACAAAGACATTTACGGCGAACACCTGACGCTGCAATTCCGGGCCTTTCTGCGTCCCGAACAGAAATTCGACGGTCTCTCGGCACTGGTCAGTCAGCTTAAACAGGACGAAGCCGCAGCGAGAACCATTTTGATATAGCGTATTCGGTGGCCGGTTTACGGTGGTCGACACCGATAAGTGATTACTGTCGTGTAGCCTGACGTGATTGCGTAGCTTGGACGTCAGGCTACACGACAAACTACGAACTAACAAAACCACAAACCCGTATGCCCTACCTCGTACTTGACCTGGAGATGACTGGCCCAGAGCCGGACTATAACGAGATTATTCAGATTGGCGCCGTACTGTTCGACGATCAGTGGATAGAGAAAGGACGTTACCTGACGAATGTATATCCGGAGAACGAGGACGCGTTTTCGTCGTCGTCGGAGAAAATCCATAACCTGTCGCTGGCGGACCTAGACGATGCGCCGATGATGTACGATGTGCTGCCCGAGCTGGAAAACTGGATCTGCACGCAGCTCGGTATTCGCGTGCCTGCCGGTCAACTCGATCGGTCGCCCTACCTGCGCAACGTGATTATCTGCGGGCAAAGCGTTATCAACGACATCAATTTTCTAAAAGAAGCCTACCGCTACGAAAAGCTGAAATGGCCTTTTTCGCGCGTACTGCTCGACCTGCATACGCTCGGCTACTTTACATTCCGCGTACTAAACGCCAACGGGCAAAAAGCGCCCGACCGGCTTAGCCTGACGGCCATTGCCGCTCACTTCGGTTTCGCCCGTGAAGATGGTTTTCACAACGCACTGGAAGACGCAGACCTGACAGCCAGGTGTCTGAAAGAAGTATTTGCTCTCGCCGACCGAATGAAACTGTAAACTGTGTCGATTGGCACTTTTTCTGCTTTTGGTTACATTCAGGTATACAACCTGACTTAACTATGATTCTACGCTATGCTCCTCTGGCAGCGGGTCTCTTCCTGGCTGGCTGTTCGTCGGTCGTTGGCCCAGGAACGGCATCGTCCATCAATGGCTTGTATCAGTTCGCGGAGTACACGACGGCAACGACGTTAGACACGGAACCAACGGGCACTGCTACCGTAACCGCGACTAACGATACGCATGTGAACATAGTGGTGAGAGGTATGTCGGGTAAGACGCGGGTTACGTACTCCTACACGAACGTCATTGTCGACGGACCCGGCCCGGATGCCTATTTGCTGCTGTACAAAGGCCATACCATTGGCGAAGCAGGAAACGATGGGCTGAACCGCTACCTGACGCTGACACCTGCCACCAACGTCATTCTCAAATCAATCGAATATTGACAGGCCGGACCCGTCGCCATCGGCGCCAGCCCAGTTGCAGTAATCCGCCCACCAGCAACCCCGACAGGCCACCCAGCCACGCCCGCTGCCCCCCGGTTTCCAGCGGTTCGGTGTTGCCTACCAGAATCAGCCCAGCCCAGGCTGACGGTAGCTGGTCGGTACCCTCGGCGGTGCGCAGCCAGTCTTGCCGGGCGCGTTGCAGCGAAATGTCTTTCGGCAGACCATCGGCCAGGTAGCGGTAAAATTGGGCAGTGATCTGGTACGTCGATTTGTTTTGTACGCTCCACAACGTCGTCAGTACGCTGGGTACGCCCAAGGCGGCAAAGCCCCGTGCAAGGCTAAAAACCCCTTCGCCCGTCTGGTCAATACCAGCCCCTGTTTCGCAGGCCGCCAGCGTCACTAGCTGTGCGTGCTTCATCGTGTTGTGATCCAGTTCCGACAGCGTCAGCGTCGAATCGGCGAAGAACAGTCGGGGCTCGCCATCGGCTGTGGCGTGGGTAAACAAATGAATAACCTGATATGAAGGAGCCGCTTCCCGGAAAGCCCGGCGGGTAGCCTCGGCATCCAGCAACAACATCGGCGCTTGAAACCCGCCCCCGATTTGCTCTAGGGCCACGCGCGAGCCAGGCAACGGAACCTGTTTCAGCGCTGGGGCAAACCGACCCGGTGCAAGACCCAGGAAGTCGCCGTCGGGCACATCACCAGCAGTTTGCTCAACCTGACGCAGCAACAAACGGGCCGAGTAGGTATAGCTAAATGCGGCCTTATCGATGACATAAGCCGCCTGCGTCGGCGACTGACTCAGCGTTTCGAATGGAATAAATGGCCCATCAGGCGACACGATAATGCGGCCAGTGGCCTGCGCAAGTGGGGCCAGCAGGTGTGTGTGTAGTCGGTAGCTTAGGGCCAGGAATTTACCGAACGACTGGTTTACCTGTTCGGGGTTGCTTAGTAGCGCCAGATACCGGGCTGCATCAGCGCGGTAAGTCGCCAACAGCTGCCGGGTGAGCCGGGCATGGTCCGATCGAACGTCCAGCATGTACAGGGCACTATCGCCCACAAAATACGACACAAACGTGGCCTTCCGCTGCCTGAGATACAGTTGTAAATCAGCCAGGTGGGGCACCCAGTTATCGTATTTGTACCGAAAATAGGCTGAGTTTGTCTGTTCCAACTGCCGGACAAAACCGTCGACCCGTTCCTGATCCGTCAGTAGCAAAGCATGCGTTCGGTTGCGTTCGGCGCTGCCGGATGGTAGGTGCGACAGGTTAGTCAACCGGTTATCGACTGCCCGCCGGAGCGTCCGCTCAACGGACTGCTGTTCAGGTGTAAGGAGTTGACTGGCTCCCAGTTCATTGAGTTTATCAGCCAGCAGCACCGCCCGGCTTTTCTCGAAGAAATAAAACGCCTGCTCCGCGTTGCCCAGCCGGTAGCAGGTTTCCAACGCACGCTCGTACAGAGCATGGGTTTGCCGTCGCCAGTGCAGCTTCGATTGCTGCCCGCTCTGTTCCCAGCGCATCCGATCGATCATCTGATCGGCCAGTTGGTAGGTTCGCAGCGCCTGTTCCAGCTTCGGGCGTGACTGGGCACCCCTTTTGGCGTAGTCGAGCCAGGTATCAGCCTTTTCCCAGATCAGTGTAAGCAGATATTCCTTGTAAGCAGATAGCCGTATGGCATCCGGCATGGGGTCAGCTCGCGGATCCTGCTGATGAAATTGAATGGGCAGCGTTCGCAGGGCCTGCTGAAATGTGAGCAGGGCAGTTTGATACTGTCCCGCACGCTTCTGTATGGTGCCTATGCTTTGCAGCATCCGACTCTGCTCGTACGGGTTCTCGTACAAGCCATATGATTGCTGAAAATAGTGCACCGCCTGCGCCGTATCATTTAGTCTGTCTGCGTATAGTTCGCCGATATAGTAGCACACATCCGCGACACGGCTACGCTGGTTCGTCTGCTGATATTCTGTCTGAACGTGTCGGTAAAGCGTCAACGCTCGATTGTACTGCCCCAGTCCGACCAATGCCTGCGCCCGGAACAGCGCATACAATCGCCGATCGTTATCGGCAGCAGGATCGTTTTGTAGAAGCGCTATAGCCTGATCGCAATAGCGTAAGGCCGTTGCATACCGGTCAAGGTAAAGCAGGCAACGGGCGGCTTCACTCAGACTTCGGGCTTCCAGTTGGCTGTTCCGACAACGTCGGGCGCGTTCGGTAGCCTGTTCCGCATAGGCCAGCCCGGTTTCGTAATCGCCGTTCTGTGACGATAGGAAGGCCAGGTCGCTCAGTGCGTGGCCTACTGGCATGTCATATAGAGCCTCGTATCGGCCTAGTGCAATACAGGACCGGTAGGCCTCCGTCGCCAGTCGAACGTTATTCTGACTATGCAACACCTGACCTAGATACATATATGCCGAAACCAGCCCGGCACGCTGCGCCGTGGGTTGCATCAAAAATAGCCGGATGCTTTCCCGCAGCGTTTGTACTGCGGAGTTGGGCTGCTGCTGGATGTATAGCGCATACCCCAGTTGCATTGTCACCCGCGCCAGCAGCGTGTCGGCGGGGCAATGATTACGAATGAGTTGCTGGCGGATATCGGCGAATAGTTGCGTCGTAACGCCTGTGGGTGTTTGCTTGGCTCGATCGATTCGTGCCTGTACGTCGGCCATCGATAAACATTGCGACCAGGCTACTGACATGCTCCAGCCGCTGACGATCCCGGCAACCAGCAAACCAAAGATCCGTCGGACGGCGCTCATAATCTGCCAGGTTACTGCGCTACATCTTCGATGTCATGATCAATAGCAATCCCTGCTGCCAGGGCGTAGGACGAAGCAATTACATCGAATCGCCCTCGATTTCTTCCGCTCAGCACCTGTATAAGGTATACCTGATCCAACCACATGCCATCAGGCCTCCAGGGTGGCGGGGGCGGTATGGGTGGGGGCATTGGCCCTTTCAGTTCCGCAGCACCCCGACCGTTAGCAATAACGATGCTTTTCGACAGCGCAACAACCGTTAGCCTGAGCGGGGGTTTCCCTTCTTTTTGCCGTACCTGATTAACGTCGTCGATGTACTGCCGCGTCAGCCGGGCGGCTTCATCAGCCGATTGGCTCCTTTCGTAATGAAGCACCACCTGATTCTGCAAATAGTACTTTCCCGTCTGCGAATCACGTGCAACTCGAAAGGCCGGATCCCGGCGCAATCGATCAGCGATAAGTTCTTTGATGTCGATCATGTGTGGACGTGGTTTTACAAGGTGTTCGTTGCCAGAAGCTTTTTCGCTTCCTTCGCTCCGACTAAGTTCTGCCGGACGACCTGTTGAAGCAAGATTTTGGCGCGGCTTTTATCATTCGGTACATTCCGACGCAGTCGCGTCAGCGCTTCGTAGTATAAACCGGGGTTCGCGTACAGGCCCGGCAGCTGCCCCAGCCGATGAAACCGGTCGATAGCACGATCGTACTGTTTCTGCCGAAAAGCCGCAATGCCGGCATACGTCAACACGTCGTCGCGATCGGGCTGTGTACGTACCAGATTCTCAAAAAGTGAGTCGGCTTCGGCCGTTTTGCCTTCATTCAATAAGGCAATTCCCTGTTGGATACCATCGGTTTCGCCACTCATCGTCACCGATAACTGACTGAAATGGTCGTTTGTGTATGCTGTCGTCAATTCAGCAAGTGTATCGGTCGATGGGCGCAGGGCGTAATACCCAATAAGCGATACCAGCACGACACTGGCCGCGATACCCAGCCACCGAAACCGCTCCGCAGTCCCCCACAGAGGACGTATTTCGGGCGAACTCGCCGGTTTAGTTCGAAGAGCCGCCAGTTCGGCCCGGCGTTTGTCGAGCGCCTGCTGCCGGGCTACCTGCTGCGTCATCATGTAGAACGCCAGCGATTCGGCCAGCGCTGAATTGTGGAGCAACTCAGCTTCGAAGCGGGCACGTTCGTCGGGCGACAGCAGGCCGTTGACGTAGTTTTCGATTGTTTCCAGCTCGTTCATAACCTGGTTAGATAACGATCGCGTAGTTTATCGATACACCGTAGTCGGCTGGTTTTGGCAACGGCGGCTGATGCGTAGCCCATCTGTGCCGCAATTTCATCGTCGCCATAGCCCTCACCCCACGCGAGTACCATATCCCGGCACTTCTCACCCAGCTCGTACAGATACTGATGCAGCCGATCGATGTCGCTTTTAGCGATCAGTTGTTGCACAATCGAGCGGGCCGCATCGGGCAATTGCAGTAGGCTGTCATCCAGCGAAAAGGCGTTGTGGACACTACTTCGGTTAGTCGTCTTTTTCCGAATAGCGTCAACACATTTGTTAGAAAATAATTGATACAGGTACGTTCCCAGCTCAGCTCTTCCTTCGAATCGTCCCGTGCTGACGTGGTCGAACACCGCCAGTACCGCATCGGAGTAGGCAGTGGCGCACTCGTCGTCAGACAATTTGTGCTTACGAACCCCCTCATTGATGAGGTGGGCGTACTTTTCGTACAACCGGTTTTCGCAGGATCGGCGCTCGGAGCCACCCATCCGGATTCCCGCCAGCAGTTCGGCGTCGGTAGGCTTTTTCATGTCACTGTCGTCAGGTTGAGTCGAAAGTACGGTCGAAATTCGCAGCTACCAGTCCGTCAATTTATCGTTTGGTCAATACCGGCCTGATAGCCGACACGCTTACCAACCGCTATAGCGGCTTTTTAGGATATGACTGCTGTTCCGCTCCTTCCCTACGTAAAGACACAACACATGCGTCGTTTACCGATCCGGCGCTTACAATTCACCGAGTCTACTTGCTGGTGATGAGCAATTTACCAGAGTCGTAACCCCTGACGAACGGTGGGCCAGTCGAGCTGATGTACGTCGCCCGGCTGCATCCCTTCGGCGGTCAGGTCTTCGATGGCCCAGCGCACCAGCCGTAAGGTCGGGAACCCCACAGCGGCCGTCATCCGGCGCACCTGCCGATTTTTGCCTTCGTGCAACCGGATCGACAGCCAGGACGTCGGAATAGCGGCCCGGTATCGAATGGGCGGTACGCGTTCAGGCAGAGCCGGTTCGCCCAACGGATGCGCGTCGGCGGGGCGGGTATGATAGGGTTTACCATCGACCGAGATCGTCACCCCAGCCGACAGTTGCGTACAGGCATCGGCCGTCAGCGCCCCATCGACCTGCACATAATACGTCCGATCGTGCTGAAACTTGGGGTTCAACAGCCGATGGTTCAACTGCTTGTCGCTGGTTAGCAGCAACAACCCTTCACTATCGGCATCGAGTCGCCCAACCGGATACACGTCCGATGGGAACCGGAAATCGAGGTCAGCCAGCGTCGCCTTATCGCCCTCCCGGCTAAACTGCGACATCATCAGATACGGTTTGTAAATGAGGTAATACATAGGTTGACTGATAGAGTGATTGACTGATTGAATCGCTGCTATACTACCTTATTCAATCATTCCGTCACGCCATCAGTCAACGTCAGCCACACCGGACAGTGGTCGGCGTGAACAGCGTCGGGGAGCATGGCGCAGTCCTGAATACGGGCGCGGAGGGGTTCGCTGACCGATGCGTAATCGATACGCCAGCCTTTATTGCTGCTACGCGCGCCAGCCCGGTAACTCCACCAGCTGTACGCTACGTCGTCGGGGTGTTTGTAGCGGAACGCATCAATCATGTCGGCGGCAAACCAGCGGTCCATCCAGACACGCTCGTCGGGCAGAAAGCCGGTTACGTTCTTGTTGCGGACGGGGTCGTGAATGTCAATCGCATTATGCGCAATATTGTAGTCGCCCACCACAATCAGGTTGGGGCGCGTCTGACGAAGTTCCTGCACGTAGTCGTAGAAGTCACGTAGAAATTCCATCTTGACGCCCTGACGCACCTCGCCCGTTGTGCCGGACGGGAAGTAGCAGTTCAGGACCGTCAGGTCGTCGAAGTCGGTGCGCAGAATACGTCCTTCGCAATCATACACCGACAGACCGCAGCCCATGACGACGTTGGTCGGGGCGATGCGCGAGAACGTGGCGACGCCGGAGTAGCCTTTCTTTTCGGCTGCGTGCCAGTGGTATTGATAGCCCAATTGCTCGAAGGGCGTCAGGTCGACTACGTCGTGTGTCGCCTTCACTTCCTGAAAGCAAAGAATATCGAAGTCGTGCTGTGACAGCCAGTCGGCCAGCCCATTACGGAGTGCTGCCCGGATACCGTTGATGTTGTAAGAAATAAGCTGCATAATTGGTTACTGACGGTATCTGCCGCCAATCGACTGCAAGTTACCGCTGCCCGTTGATCGCACCATCGTTCTGTGCAGCATTCCGGGAAGATGACCAATTAACCGATAGGGTATCCTGATTTTTCCGGCGCAGGTTGTACTTTCACCAACGAAATAGTTACTCCCGCCCGTACCCGCCCCTCCAAACATGACTGTTCCCGTTGAAGACGAACTATGGCAACGTTTTCGCGCTGGTGATGAACAGGCTTTTACGACTATATATAACACGCACTTCGCCACGCTATACCGCTACGGCTATCACATCGCCAGCGACGACGAGCTGGTGAAAGATACTATACAGACACTGTTTGTCGAACTATGGCGCGGCCGCCGAACGCTCTCCCCCACCGACTCGATTAAGTTCTATCTGTTGAAAGCCATGCGTCGGCAAGTATATCGGGCCATCCGGCAACAGGCAGCCCTGCTGACCGATCCCGACACTGGCAATACGCTGACGTTCTCGCCCGAGTTCGACTTTATCACGCTGGAAGTACAACAGCAGCAGCAGGCGCAGCTCCGACAGGCTATCGATCAGCTTAGTCATCGCCAGAAAGAAGCCATTACGCTGCTATACATCGACGAGCTGTCGTACCCCGAGATTGCCGACATGATGGCCGTACAGGTCCGCACGGTATACAACCTCGTCTACGAAGCGCTCGAACGACTCCGTCGCCTGCTGAGCCAGCCAGGTTTCTGGCTGTTGACGATGATTGGGCTGCTGGTTTAAACACGGAGATAAAAGAGGGAAGGCACAGAGTAAACGGAGAAAAGTTGAGAGTTCTGTTAAGTCCGGCACACTCGCCTGTACGATGCCCCCCCCGACAGTCAGGCGGGAACTGGTTTATTTTTCGCTGTTTTCTCCAGAAAAACCTCCATTTCCGCTGTACTCAGAAAAAGAATCAAAATTTTTTCACCCTAACCCGGTAAAAACACCAAACAAACGCCATTGCTTTCCCGAACCAGCCCAATCATGTTCTAGTCAGGCAGCATTGGGCGGTCGTTATGCATGGAAAACGAGTACTCTTCAGCGGAAGCGCTTGCCGCCGACCCCGCGTTTATCGAATGGGTTCAGCACCCGACCCCAGCCAATACAGCTGTCTGGAAACGGTGGCTGGCTCAACACCCCGACCAATCAGCAGAACTGCACCTTGCCCGGCAACTGGTAACGATGTGGCAGCTTTCGCCCATAGGCCCACCGGCTGACGCGCAGGCGACTGTCTGGGCGGCTATTCAGGCGCAGAAAAACGCCCCCGCCTACCCTGTTCGTCACCAACGTCCAGCCCCCACCCGCCGACGGCGCATTGGCACACTGACAACGGTAGTCGGCATGTTACTGTTGCTGACGGGAACGGTCTGGTACTGGCAAACACGGTCGCTGATTGAGTATGCGAGCGCAGAAGCACCCCGAACGATAAGGCTGCCCGACGGCTCGACAGTTGTGCTGAATACCGGCGCGTCGGTACGGTTCCCCCAACATTGGTCGGCCGATGAGCCCAGAACGGTATCACTGACGGGAAAAGCACAGTTTTCGGTTAGCCATCAGTCGAACAACCAGCGGTTTATCGTACAGACACCCGATCAGCTACAGGTCGAAGTGCTGGGAACCGTCTTTACCGTCGATGAACAGGCCCGGCAAACACGCGTCGTTCTTACCAGCGGGCGTGTTCGCCTGCACGTAGCCAGCCAATCGAACCCTATCAATATGGTGCCGGGTGAACTGGTTGACATACCCGCGAATACGAAGGAGGCCATTATCCGTCGTCGGGTAGAGCCAGCCGTGTACAGTGCCTGGACGACGCGACAGTTCATCTTTGATAATACCACACTGGGTGAAATGGCCGATCTGCTGACACAGGACATCGGCTATCGGATCGAGTTTACAGACCCCGCCCTGCGCGACCGCCGGATGACGATCCACCTCCCCACCCGCAACCCTGACGTACTGCTGGCTGCTATCGCCGAAGCCAATGACCTTACCGTATCCACCGTAACCCCAAAACACCTCCGTATCAGCCCAAAACTGTAGCCGATTGCGTAACCTGGACCCACGCCGGCGCGGGTCCAGGCTACGCAATCACGACAACCACCGTAAACCGAATACCGAGAACTGAAAACCTGAGTAACCCTCCGTTATATGCCAAACGATTTACCCGCTTACCGACCCGTTGCAACTGGCCTGCTGCTGACCCTGCTGGGTTGTCAGTTGCTAAACGCGCAACCTGCTGTACCACAACTACTGGCGACTACTCGGCAGAGTCAGGCCGTTCACCGTCCAAAAGCCGTTCGCTCAACCCGCGACGCCCTCGCCGAACTGGAACGACGCTACGGCGTAACGATTGGTTATGCAGCTACCACACTCGACAACCGGCCCGTACCATCAGACGACTGGATGCAGGCAAAAGACCTGAAAACCGCCTTGAATCGCCTGCTGATACCCCAGAACCTGACCGTTAAGCAGGTCAAAAAAGGCGTGTTCATCATCAAATCAGCGCATCAGGCGAGTCTCGAAATCCCATCCATGGAACTGATGCCACCATCGGCGGGCGTTCAGTCGCTGGTCTCCAGCATTGGGCAGGCCGTAACGGTACGAGGACGGGTAACGGGCGAGGACGGGCAGGGCATTCCGGGCGTTAGTATCGTGCTGAAAGGCACTAATACCGGTACGGTTACCAATACCGACGGCGACTACTCGCTGACCGTTCCCGACGCAAACGGCACGCTGGTCTTTTCGTTTATTGGTTATACCACCCAGGAAGTACCGGTCAGCAATCGCGCATCGATCAACGTAACGCTGAAAAACGACATTCAGCAACTGGGCGAAGTCGTGGTTGTTGGGTATGGTACGCAGGAAAAGAAAGACGTGACGGGGGCCATCTCGGCCGTGAAAGGGGCCGATATTCAGAATCTGCCGTCGGGCGGGGCGCAGCAGGCCCTGCAGGGTCGGGCGGCTGGCGTCAACGTCGTGCGGAACGGGGGGGCGCCGGGTAATGCGGGTTCCATCCGTATCCGGGGGTTGGGCACGGTCAACAATGCCGACCCACTAATCGTGATCGATGGGGTGCCAGCCGGGAGCATGAACGACGTCAACCCCAACGACATCGAAAGTATCGACGTGCTGAAAGACGCGTCGGCGTCGGCAATCTACGGAACGCGGGCCGCCAACGGAGTCGTACTGATCACCACCAAACGTGGTCGATTCGATGACAAACTTCGGTTCACCGTCAACGGCTATACAGGCGTATCGAACCGCATCAAAACCCTGCCCGTACTCGACGCGCCCACGCTAGCCGCCATCAAACGCGAAGCCTATACCAACGATGCACTGACGGTTCCGGCCATCTGGCAGGATGCGCAGTACCAGACCCAGCAAACCAACTGGCAGGACCAGATTCTGCGGCAGGGCACGACGCAAAACCTCGACGTGGCGCTGCGCGGGGGTGGTAAATACTCGTCGTTTGCCATTTCGGGCGGTTATTACAACGAAACGGGGATCATCGGCAACTCGTACTACAAACGCTACACGTTCCGCATTAACTCGGATCACAAGATTACCGAGCGGCTCAAAATCGGGCAGAACCTCCAGTTTACCAATACCCACGACAATGCGCCCAATACCTTATCGGCGCAGGACGGGCTGCTCTGGAGCGCGATCCGGTTTCACCCCGGCCTTCCCGTGATGAACGCCGATGGCAGCTACAGCACCACACAGGGTAAAGGTGCGTTCGGCGACATCAACAACCCGCAGTATACCATCGACACGCAGGATAAAGACAACGCCCGCAACCGACTCCTGGGTAGCGTGACGGGTGAGTTCGAGATCGTGAAGGGACTGAAAGCCCGCGCTAACCTCGCACTCGATGCGACCTTCAGCAATACCCGCGAATTTGGCGTCAAAGTCACCGATCAATACCGCACCACGCAATTCAACCAACTGACACTCACCAACGACAAGTACTGGGCGTTCCTACAGGAATACTTTCTGTCGTACGACAAACAGTTCGGTCAGCATACGGTCGGGCTGGTGGGCGGCTACACCTCGCAGACATTCAACGATTTGTACTCGGCCACCCGTGGTCGCGAATTCGCCAGTGAAGACCCCGACCTTCGCTACATGCGCTACGCCGGGTCGATCGTCGCCATTGGCAATGGGCAGGACGGTGGTCGCAGCTACGACGCGCTCCAATCCGTATTTGGCCGGGGCACCTATTCGTACAAAGATCGCTACCTACTGACGGCTACGTTCCGCGCCGACGGCTCATCGAAATTTGCACCAAGTAACAAGTGGGGCTATTTCCCGGCCTTCTCGCTCGGCTGGCGCATCTCCGACGAACCGTTTTTCAAGAACGCGCTGTCGACCGTCAGCAACCTGAAACTCACCGGCGGCTGGGGCCAGTTGGGCAATCAGAATATCAACTCACTGCAATACCTGGCGCTGATCAACTCGAACTACCGCTACTCGTTCGGCGATCAGAATACGTCGGGTTCCGCGCAGGGACGGTTGGCCAATGCCAACATCGGCTGGGAAACAGCGGAGATGAGCAACTTCGGACTTGAAGCGGGCTTCCTGCAAAACCGCTTGCAGGCATCGGTCAACTATTTCATTAAAGACACCAAAAACATGCTGCTGTCGCCCCCTTCGCTGGGTACGCTGGGCCGGGCCACCATTCCCGACCAGAACGTAGGGCAGCTACGCAACCAGGGGCTGGAGCTAGAACTGAGCTATCAGCAGAAAATCGGCGACCTGACCCTGTCGGTCAGTGGCAACGCGACGTTTATCAAGAACCGGATCACCAAGCTACTGACGCCGGGCAGCTTCCTGGGATCGCAGACTTACGGGCGTACCGATCAGGAGATTACCCGCAGCTATGAGGGCTATGCCTACGGAACATTCTACGGCTGGCGCACCAATGGTCTGTACCAGACGCAGGGCGAGATCGACGCGGATCCGGCCCTGACCAAAGACCCACGCCGGACACAGGGCCTGATTCGTCCCGGCGATGTACGCTTCCAGGATTTGAATGGTGATGGCGTGATTGACAACAACGACCGCACGATTCTGGGCAGTCCACAGCCGAAAGTTACGTACGGTCTGAACACGGGCCTAACCTATAAAGGCTTCGATCTGACCCTGTTTTTCCTGGGTCAGGGTGGTGTCGACATTTACAACGCCGACCGGATGCAGGGGCTCGACGCCAGTTACTCGTTTAACCTCTACGCCGACGAAACGAACCGCTGGACCGGCCCGAACACGAGCAACAGCATTCCGCGCGTCAGCATCACCAACTCGAACCGCAACTTCCGCAC
>JAKONH010000640.1 GCA_022702045.1 Spirosomataceae bacterium | reverse complement strand
GCGCGGTTCCATTGACCTGGTACTCCAACCGGGCATTCCCGATACCGGCGGCCCGGTCGTCAGCGATATAGGCGCGTACAATCAGCGAATCGGTCAGACCTGGATTGATGATGAAGTTCTTGTCGGGATTATAACGGATAGTTGGCGGTACCTGGTCGGGGCCAGACTGCACCCGATACGCTAGTTGTATGCCTGCGGGTGTTTTTCCGGGACTGGTAAACGTCCGGCCCGACGCGTCCTGCGCCTGATAATAGTACCAGACGTCACCCTGTGCTATCGAAGCTGGTAATGTATAGGCGTATGTATTCGCCGTTCCAGCAACGGCAGTTGGCGAAACGGCGGTGTAGGCGGTATCCGTAGCGGTAGGTGGCCCTTTCCGATAAAATAGCCGTACCGATCCCGCTATCAACGTTGTATCGCTGATTACCCTGGTTTGAAAGACCAAGTCGCGACTATCTTCACTGTCGGTGAGTGTTGTGGGCAGGATCGACGTCGTTTTCCATTCGATATCCGAGAAAAAATTCAGTACCAGCGGACCCGGCGTGTGAATCGCTTCGGCCGCACCAACCTGTGGCGACATCAGCGAATTGGTATCTTTGGCCGGATAAGTCGACTCGTCGAGGTGATAAATACTCGACCCCTGACTGAAGGTCGTCGGCGCGTATAGTTTGGCCCGCTGCCGAACAGTTCGCTGCATTACTGGGCCATTGAGAAATAGATTATTTCCCGTTAGTTGGCGATATAGCGCGTTCGATCCCAGCGGATAGGCATCTGTATTCGCAACCAGCTTCCGGCCCTGGCTATCTTCCACGAAATGGTCGAACACCGCCGGGTAGGGAGTCTGGTAGGAAGCGGTCGTACCGGTGGTACCGTAGTAACCGATAAAGCCCAGTCCGTGCCCGATTTCATGCAACACGACCGTTACCAGATCGTACTGTCCGGCGGGCGTTACGCCGTCAAGTCCATAATACCAATTGACATTGCGACTAAAATTGGCATCGATGTCCGACGAATCAGGTTCGTTCAATTCGCGACGGGCTATCTTTTCTGCTAGGGCGATAGGGTAGATGCCAAACGCTTTTTGTACTCCATCGCTACCGACGCGCACCGTAGATGGTCCAGCGGAGCCCAGCACACCCGGACTCAGCGATGACCAGGTTGCTTTGATACGGATAGGAACCGGCGACACGATCAGTGTCGCCCAGATATCGACAGCCCGTTGAAACGCCCGTTGTGCTTCGGCCGTAAAACCGGTATAGCTGACGAGGAACTGCGCCGTGACAGCCGCCTGACGGGCGTTAGGATTACTGAGTCGTTTTCGAATGGCTTCAGGAGCCAGCACCCGCGTAAATTCGTTTCGGTCGCTGGCGTAGCAAATGGTCTTTGGTCCGTCAAATGAGCGTACGGAGCGCACAAACTGCCGATAGTCGGTTGCTACGGGCGGAGTAACTCTAGATTGCGCCCGTACAATACTGGTCAGCAATAGCAGCATACTGAGGACGAAGCCGACTACAGAAAGTCGTCGGGCGGTTGACGAGGAGCGTGTTAGCATGTACAGGTAGCAATCAATAACGGTTGAGTTTACTTATGATCTGATTGTCAGCGTAAGTCGTTTTCTGAGTCTATGACGGGTGACAGTGCTCAAGGTAAGCAGGGAAACACAAAAAGGCAGCTTCCTACCCGCTCTAACGTCTGTTTTCCGATTGAATAGCGAGTTGTCCTTCCACGCATACAGATCGGCACAGGCGGGTGGTCGGTCGCTGCTGATAGTCAACACAGTTCTGAACGACAGTCATTACATTCCGGTTATTTACATCCGTGCGTACCTTCGTGCTAGCAACGGGTGCGCAACGACCGCGATTCGCTGAGCCATCAGCCTTATATGACAATTCGGCAAATTTTACAGCAGTTCTGGGGTTACTCCGCCTTCCGGCCCATGCAGGAAGACGTGGTCAATGCTGTGCTCGACGGGCAGGATGCGCTGGTACTGATGCCCACCGGGGGTGGCAAATCGATCTGCTTTCAGGTACCAACCTTGGCCATGCCGGGAGTCTGTATCGTCGTAACGCCGTTGATTGCACTGATGAAGGATCAGGTCGATCAGTTGCGTCGGCGGGGAATCCCAGCGGCCACGATTTATGCAGGCATGCACTACCGCGAGATCGACACGACGCTCGACAACTGTATTTACGGCAACACCAAATTCCTGTACCTGTCGCCTGAACGGTTGCGGACGGAGCTAGTCATCGAGCGGGTCAAGCAGATGAACGTTTGCCTGCTGGCCATCGACGAAGCACACTGCGTATCGGCCTGGGGCTATGACTTCCGACCGCCGTATCTGCAAATTGCGGAGTTTCGCGAGCTGATTCCCAACACGCCACTGATTGCCCTGACGGCGTCGGCCACGCCTGATGTACAATCCGATATCATCGATAAGCTGGCGATCCGGTCGCTCAAGGATCAGCCACCCCTTGTTTTCCGGCAGACGTTCGCCCGACCCAATTTGTCATATTCAGTGCTGCAGACAGAACAGAAAGAAGATCGGGTACTGCGCATTTTAAACCGGGTGCCGGGCTGTGGCATTGTTTACGTGCGTAGCCGTCGACAAACGCAGCGTATGGCTGACTGGCTCAACAGACAGGGCGTGTCGGCCGACTTTTACCATGCCGGTCTGAGTACGCAGGAACGCACCGCCAAACAGGACGCTTGGCTGCAAAACCAGACCCGCATCATGGTATCGACCAATGCGTTCGGCATGGGTATCGACAAACCCGACGTGCGCGTGGTCATTCACCTCGACGTACCCGATTCACTGGAAGCCTACTACCAGGAAGCGGGTCGGGCCGGGCGTGATGGGCAGAAAGCGTATGCTGTCATGCTCTACGCACCCGCCGATCTGGAGCAGTTGCGGCAACGCACCGAGCAGGTGTATCAACCGGTCGAGATGTTGCGTCGTGTGTATCAGGCGCTGGCCAACTATACGGCCGTACCGGTAGGCGGGGGGCAATTTAGCAGTTACGATTTCGACATTGCCGCCTTTACACACACCTACGACCTGCCGCCGACCGAAACGCATTATGCGCTGAAACAGCTTCAGCTCGAAGGACTGATTCAACTGAACGAAAACTACTTCCACCCCTCGCGGCTGGTAATGGCGCTGGACAACCGGCAACTGTACGAGTTTCAGGTAATGAACCCCAAGCTCGATCCGTTTCTGAAACTGCTGCTACGCTATTATGGTGGCGAACTGTTTACCGACTTCGTTACGATTTCCGAGTCGACACTGGCGCGGACGTTTCTGATCAATCAGCCCGAAATCGTTGCCATGCTGGAATCACTGCATCAGCGCAACGTAGTCGTTTACGAAAAGCAAAAGGATAAACCGCAGCTTACATTTCTGACGCCCCGCTACGATGCGCCCTCACTTCCCATCGACGTGGCCGAACTGAAGCGCCGGCGGGAGCAGGCCCTGCGCAAGGTCAACGCGGCCATTCTGTACACCGAACACCCGACCCAGTGCCGGACCCGGCTGTTACAGGCTTACTTCGGTGAACGCACCAACGACCGCTGCGGAATCTGCGACAATTGCATCAAGCGAAAAAAACAGGCTGACCAGGCCGATGCCGCCGTCCGGGGTGAAGTTCGGGCCTATGTCGCCCTGGCCAACGGACCCGGTGTGTCGCCCAAACAGCTGGCTCATTATTTTGCCCAGACCAACGAAGAGGTGCTGACACAGACGATCAACCAGATGCTGGCCGAGGACGAAATTCGCTATAATAAGGTCGGCAACCTAACGCTGAATAACGACTAAATAGCTTCCCATTCATCCCAAAGGCCGTTTCACCGTGCAAATCATCCCAGATTCGTACTGTTCGTCCCTGCGAGTTGCACAGGGCGGCTGGCATCTGCTATGTTTGTCAGGCCGGGCAATAACGCCTGACTTAGCCGACACAACTACTTACCAACATGCAATCAATCTTCTTCACACTCGTCCTTCTTGTTACCGTATTTAGCCAGTCATTCGCTCGTGCAATAGCCACACCTGCCGATTCCGCCACGCACAAACTAACTGTCACGGTAACTGGAATCGCGCAACGCACGGGTAAGCTTCACGTAGGGCTAGCTACTGACGACAAAACGTTTTCTGCCAAGTCGGCCATTACCCAGATCGTTGACGTACCCGCCACGGGTGACGCGACCATAACGTTTACCGATCTGAAGCCGGGCAAGTATGCCGTTCGTGTTCTGCAGGATATGAACGATAACAAAACGATGGATTTTTCGGGTCAAATGCCAGCTGAGCCTTTTGGTTTTTCGAATGTGACGATGCTCATGGGGCCACCCACGTTCGACCAGTGTGCGTTTACCCTCGACGGTAACAAAGCCGTACAGGTCAGCATGATGGAGCTGTAAACGCTCTGTCGTATACGTCATTAGCGGGTAGTCTGGTCTTTGTACTGGACTACCCGTTTTTTATGAACATCCGTTCGTTCAGTCGATGCGCCTAACAAACGGCCACTACACCCGGTTTAGCCTTCTCTTGTAACCCGTTGAGCGCATATTACCACTAATACTTATGAACGAAACACCCTTTCGCCCCACGTCAAAGGAGATTGCGGCACAACAACAGCCGTACCCGGCCAAACAGTCTGAGATGACGCCCAAGCCGGCAACCGAACTAAACTTTTACAAATCGGCGGGCAAGCTGGGCGGTAAAGTAGCCATTATCACCGGTGCTGACTCCGGCATTGGCCGGGCCGTAGCAATCGCCTTTGCGATGGAAGGTGCCAAAGTGGCTATCGTCTACAATGAGAACTCGGACGACGCTGCCGAAACCAAGAAACTGGTTGAATCGAAAGGTGGACAATGCCTGGTCATTCAGGCTGA
>JAKONH010000438.1 GCA_022702045.1 Spirosomataceae bacterium | reverse complement strand
GCTTTTGACAGCGGCTTCGCGTTCGGCCCCGACAGCGCAATACGGACAAGTTTGTTGTCATTCGTCATCTCATAGTAAACCCGACTCGCTCCGTTTTGGTGTCGCTTGTCGGGTTATGGCCTGGGATCCGGCCGTTTGTACGCTGCTTACGGCGCTGGTTTGTTGTTTGGTGAAAGCATGTCCCGGGTAATCTCCTTGTCGATGTCGATATAACCGGGGTATTTAACCTCCTTATTCCCAAGCATCAACGTCGGCTTTATTTTGAGCGTAACGCGGGACGGAGTGACCTGATTGCTGCCGGCCAGGCTACGGACGAGATCGACAAACGCGGTTCGGGTCGATGAACTGCTGATCAGGCCGTACGCGTTCGCGTTTACGGGTATGGGTACGATCGTCTTTCCACCTGCCGGTACTTCGACCCGCTGATCGACCGTACCCGAAGCCAGCTCGTTACCAGCCAGTAACAATTTGTAGTCGAACTGATTGATAGCCGCTACGTCGTTGGTTGGGTTCGTAATCTCTACGTTGAGGTTTGTCCGAAAGGGAATATCGTGACTAACCAGACCGGCGGCAATTCGGGGATAGTTAAGAGGGTTGACGTCTTCCAGACCCCGTAGGTCTTTGAACTCCCGAATGTCATACCCGGCAATGGTCATGTTATCGGCCGAGTGGATGGCGTATTTGCTTTTGCTCAAGCCTTTGGCCTGCTGAACCTGCCGATTAAGGCCGCACTGGGAAAAAAGCAGGGATGCAGTAAACAGAAGAAGTAATGTGATGACGTGTCGCATAGTTGTACGTGAGTGTAGTGTTTGGTTAGTTAAGTCGATAGGTGAGCAGTATGTTGAGCGTTGGCAAATACCCGTACTGACGAAGCTTGGTGTCGATTTCGTTGTCCAGATTGCCGTACAGACGTTGGGTGACGCCAAGCGCATCGACGGCTGACCGATTAGACGAAAACGTGTTTTTCGTGGTCAGAATTTTCCCCAGACCCAGCTCCGTATTCAACCCAAAACGGGAGTCGGTAAACTGAAACGAGCGACCTACCCGCAGACCGGTAACCCAGACATTCGACTGTAGGTTGAAGACAAAAGCCGGTGAATTGAGCAGGTTAAAACCGGAAAAATCCCGGTTGAAATAAATTCCCAGGCCGTCGGCTGGCGTAATGGGCCCTGCTGAAAAATGAATGTACTGGCCGTACATCGTTCCGTATCAGGGCGAGTTGGCGTGAACGGAGATACCCAGGCTTACCGAACTACCCTGCCGGAAGGAGCGATCAATGACCCGGCTCAGGTTTGGGTCCAGGCCAAAGCCTTCCAGTAGTTTGAGTGTATACTGCTCAAAAGGAGCTGCGATTAATCCTCCCTGCGCCTGAACGGATAAACGCCGACTAAACTGATACCGGTAGCCAAGGGTATAGTTGAGCGGAATCTGAACGCCGACGAATACCGTATGAACAGGCCGGAACGGCATAGCCGTAGCCAGTGAGTCCTGACCCTGCGTCAGGAACGGTACGCTGATGAGCAAGGCTAGTAGCGCCAGGTGTAGATATAATTTTTTCATGTATAACGCTGAGAATGAGTGGGGGTGAACCGATATCAAGATGGGTCGATCTCGGAAGGATCAATAAACGTTTTGTAGAAGATACCAGCCAAAGCCGCACCCACCAGTGGGGCCAACCAGAACAACCACAGCTGACTCAGTGCCCACCCGCCGACGAATATCGCCTGACTGGTGCTGCGAGCCGGATTGACCGATGTGTTGGTTACGGGAATACTGATCAGGTGAATCAGCGTCAGGCCCAGACCGATCGCGATACCGGCCAACTCACGGGGTGACTTTTTGTGGGTTGACCCCAGAATGATCAGGATAAACATAAACGTCATAACCACTTCGGTGACCAGCGCCGATAGTAATGAATAACCGCCCGGCGAATGCGCTCCGTACCCGTTTGCCGCGAACGTACCCAGTTCAAAGCCCGGCTTGCCTCTGGCCATCAGGTAGAGCAGACCCGCACCGGTAAGTCCACCGAGTACCTGGACGCCTATGTAAGGAAGGACCATCGAGCGATCGAAATGGCCCCCGACGGTAAGACCAACTGTTACGGCGGGGTTGAAATGCCCGCCTGAAATGCGCCCCACGGCATAAGCCATGGTCATCACTGTTAAGCCGAAGGCGAGCGACACGCCGACAAATCCGATTCCCAGTTCGGGATAAGCGGCAGCCAGTACGGCGCTGCCGCACCCCCCTAACACTAACCAAAGCGTACCGATAAACTCGGCGGCTAATTTTTGAGTCGTTGTCATATGTATGAGTGTGTGACGTTAGGAATGTGTGTAACAATGGGCACGAATGCCGGAAAAGGATGGGTAGCTTCAGCCAGTAACCTCAACAAAAAAGCCGGGTAGCTACTCACAATCGGATTAGCTACCCGGCAGTATATACAGACGGTAAGCGGTTAGGCGATAAGCCTTCCTTGTTTTACGCTTTAGGATCCGTACCCATTTTGGCACCGTATCCCGCTGCTGCCACGCCGATCAGCAAACCGAAGAAGCCGAAGAGGGCTGCCTTCGATGCTGCTGAAGCCGTAGCGTCGGCTACTTCCCGTGTTTTCACAGCCGCTTCCTGTTTCGTCTGCTCGAATTTAGCAGCGGCTTGTTTGTAGGTGTTGATCCAGTTGTCGACGATCTGCTCTGATTCCGCCCGGCTTTTTCCGGTCCGCTTCATCAGGACCTTTACGGCATCGTCCCGATCTACCTGACTGATCGTTGCCTGACCCTGCTTGAAAAGTCGGTCAAACAGGCCGCTCGCCATGTCGTCAGCAGCTTGTGGATTTTCAGCGGCTTGCCCTGCCGTAACCTTGGCTTGGTTGCCCGCCTGTTTTGCTTTCCGCTCCAGCGCGCCTGGATTCAGGGCCGGATTGTCTGTCTGCCGTAAAACTGTGTTAACTTCTTTTTGCAGATCACGTAGATCGACGTTTTCTACGTCGATGCCGTTTTTAGCCAGTTCACCTTTCACTACCTGTCCCAGTTCGGGTCCTGCGGCTGAAGCAACCGAACCAGCGGCTGACCCGGCTGTTCTGACGAGACCACCAACTAGTCGACCGGCGCCACCAATCAGGCTACCGATGGTTGTGGTCAGAAAATAGATGGTAATCAGCGTTACCAAGCTCCAGGTGAGTACACCGTGGATGATGCTGTCGAACCGCTGGGGACTACCAGCCAGCCGACCAGCTACCCAACCACCGGCAAACAATGAGAGCAGGCTGCTGATCGCGTACCAAATGGCGCTACCAATGCCCAAGCCCGCTGTCGGGTTCTGCTCCGTAACCGGATCGACCGTGCTCAATCCGATGCCCAGCCCCAATAATGTCAGCAATAACTGGCTGACAATGGCTACCAGTACGCCGGCAAATACGGCGCTCCAGGCGATTCGCTTCGTGAAAGCAGTGTGACTTGAAACCGCGTCGTTTGTGTAAGTATGAATGTGTTCCATTGTGTGTCGATGAGAAAGTGTTTGGTAGTGAATGAGGCCTAAAAACGAGCGAATCGCCGGAGCCCGTGATGAGGTGATTCTATGACGTTTGTCCGAACCATGTCGCTCAAAAATGAGAGCCCGACTCAGGTCATGAATCGGGCTCTTTTCATGATCGTTGACCGTTGTGTAAATCAGAATGCGCTGACGTGTGTCAGCCGCTCGTTAGCTGAGCTTGCCGGTGTCTTTGAATTTGTCCACTGCCGACTTCGCTTCGTCTGCCAGTCGACCAGCTTCGTTCATGGCTTTGTGGCCGGCTTCTTCCGCCTTTTCTGCTTCTTTTGCTGCCTTATCAGCATAGGTGTTGAACTCGTCTTCTACTTTATCCACAGCTAAGCCAACATTCGTCTTAATGGTATCGACCGTTTCTTTAGCCTGCGCCTTGGTTTTGTCCCACTGATGTTTGACTTCCTTCGTCTGATCACCTACTGTATCGGCGATCTGTTTGCGCAGTTCCTTGCCCGACCGAGGAGCGAACAGAAAACCAACGGCCAATCCAGTGACCAGTCCGGTCAGTAAACCTGACAGATAAGGTTGATCATTGATGTAATCCTGTGGGTACTTACGTTTCTGTAAAAGCATGGTAGTAGCTAATTTGTGTAGTAATACTATCCTGTTGAAAATGCCATGCCATCTGCCCCGACCTAACTAGTGGGGGCTGAATACCAATGGCTTACCTATTTGTGTCTGAACAGTATTTGTAGATACCTGTTGGTAAATATACTCATTAATGTGGTTCTTGTTCCTCGTTACTCATGAATAGAATTTGGGTACATGGTACACTTATTTAATGCGTGTAATCTACTGACGTATAGGTTGTAACTGTATGTTATAATTAATTATAAACTAATCTCTTATCTTGGCTAAGATACGCCTTGTTTCAACAGTTTTGTTTTAGCTCACTGTGTATTTTTACTCGGTAAATGCACAAAGGAGGCTCACCGGCGTCTGCCGGTGAGCCTCCTTTGTTATGGTAGTCTATTCTTACTGCTGAATACCAACTAGATTCAGCATAAAAGCGTATTCCAGGGCAATTTCCTTCAGCGCCTGAAAACGACCCGATGCCCCGCCGTGACCCGCTTCCATATTGGTATGCAGCAGGAGTTGGTTCGTTCCGGTTGTCATCGTCCGTAGCTTGGCGACCCACTTGGCCGGTTCCCAATACTGCACCTGCGAGTCGTGCAGACCGGTTGTAACGAGCAGGTTCGGGTAAGCCTGCTTCGTAACGTTGTCGTAGGGTGAATACGACAGCATGTAATCGTAATAAGGCTTGTTTTTGGGGTTGCCCCATTCTTCAAATTCGCCGGTTGTCAGCGGAATCGATTCATCGAGCATGGTTGTCACTACATCAACGAATGGTACGGCGGCAACAACACCCCGGTAGAGCTGCGGAGCCTGATTGATGACCGCGCCCATTAGCAACCCACCCGCGCTGCCACCCATAGCAAACAGCTTATCGGCCGAGGTGTATTTGTTATCGATCAGATACTGCGATACGTCGACAAAGTCGTTAAAGGTGTTTTTCTTCTTTAGCATCTTGCCGTCTTCGTACCATCGTCGACCCATTTCCTGACCACCCCGGATGTGGGCGATGGCGAAAATAAAGCCCCTGTCGAGCAGGCTCAGACGCGTCGAACTGAAGCCAGGATCGGTCGAGTAGCCGTACGAACCGTAGGCGTATTGCAGCAACGGAGCTGAGCCATCTTTTTTCGTGCCTTTGCGATAAACCATAGACACCGGAACCTGCACACCGTCGCGCGATTTGACATAAATTCGTTCCGACTCGTACTTGCTTTTGTCGAAGCCGCCCAGCACTTCCTGCTGTTTGAGCAACGTTTTGACCTTCGTATCCATGTTGTAATCGAAGGTCGACGATGGGGTTGTCAGCGACGAGTAGCCAAAACGCAGGACGTTGGTGTTGAAATCGGGATTATAGCCGATACCTGCCACGTAAGCCGGTTCGCCAAAGTCCAGGTATTCGTCGGCTTTCGTTTTTTGGTTGATAACACGGATGTTGGTCAGACCCGCCCTGCGCTCACCCAGTACGAGGTGATTCACAAACACGTCCATATTACCGAGATACACGTCGGGGCGGTGCGGAATTACTTCTTTCCACGCGGCCATGTCGGCCGTTTTACCTTCGGGTACTTCCATCAGCCGGAAGTTCTCCGCTTTCCAGTTGGTGCGGACGTAGAACTTGTTCTGATAGTGGACAATGTCGTACTCGTGCCCTTTCTGCCGGGGTAGGAATGTCTTGAAGGCAGCGTTTGGCTGACTCGCTTCCAGCAACTGGTATTCCGTGGCAACACCGTTATGGTCGGATACGATTTCGACGTATTTCTTCGACTTCGAGCGGTGTAGCCCCATGTAAAACTGATTGTCTTTCTCCTCGTACACCAGCACGTCGGCTTTGGGGTCGGTGCCGAGTACATGCCGATAGACCTGATAGCCCAGCAACGTCTGCGGGTCTTTCCTGACGTAAAACAGCGTTTTGTTGTCGGCGGCCCATGCTACCGAACCGCCTTCTGTGTTCTTTATGGCTTCGGGGTAAATCGTACCGGTTTTCAGGTTTTTCACCCGTAGCGTGTAGAGCCGGCGGCTGACGGTGTCTTCCGAGAAAATCGCCAGTTCTTCGTTGTCGGAGATTTCGTAGCCGCCCAACTGATAATAGTTGTGACCTTTGGCCATGGCATTACCGTCGAACAAAACTTCTTCGGCACCCTGCATCGAGCCTTTCCGGCGGCAGTAAACTGGGTATTCACCCCCCGTTATGTAGCGGGAGTAGTAGAAAAAGCTGCCTTCCTTGTACGGTACCGATTCGTCCTGCTCCTTGATTCGGCCTTTCAGTTCGGTAAACAGTTTGTCCTGCAAGTTTTTGACCGGCGCCAGCACCTGATCGACGTAGCTGTTTTCGGCGTTGAGATAGTTGATAACCTCCGGATTTTCGCGCTCGTTGAGGTAGTAGTAATTGTCGACGCGTGTATGCCCGTTGGTAACGAGTTCTTTGGGCTTGACGGCCGCTTTCGGCGGCACGGGAGTTTGGGCTTGAGTCATGCTAGGCAGCGTGAGCGTGGTGATGAGGGTAAAACAGAGGTGTTTCATCGAACGGTTCGATTATAGGCAGGTAAAAATACGGCTTTGCTGCATCTTTGCGATTATGAATCAACCCGAACTGGTCGTTGCTCGTTACCAGGAAAATTTGAACTGGCTCTATAACCTGCCCGTCCAGCGGACGCCCGATGGCTGGTCGGCAGGCGTAACGATTACTGTTTACGATAAAAGCCCCGACCGGTCGGCGGGGGCGCGGGCCGTGGTGCTGCCCAACATCGGTCGGGAAGCGCATACCTATTTGCAACATATTGTCAACCAGTATGATCAACTGGCCGACTGGACGATTTTCTGTCAGGGTAAACCATTCGACCACGCCTTCGACTTCAAGAAAACACTGCGATCGTACATTGAGCATACCGATTCCCTGATTGACCCCGTCGGGCGGCCGTTTCACTGGCTGGGTCACCTGATCGACACCGACGATAATCAGGGGCATCGGCTGTTTCAACCCTGGAGTAAAAACGAAAACGGCCGTGGCCTCGACTTACTTGGTTTCCACCGCGCGCTGTTCGGTACCAATGGTCCTGACCTGTACACCTTCGTCCTGGGAGCGCAGTTTGCCGTTCACCGCGACCTGATCCGACAGCGCTCCGTCGATTTTTACCGGCACGCGCTCAACGTATCTGTTTCATTTCCCGACGCAGCTCATTGCTACGAACGAAGCTGGGACCGCGTCTTCGGCATTGTCGGTATTAACGCCGACTGGCTGGCCGGTCGACAGACGGTGTATTTGAAACCAATCAAGCGATTAGTAGAGTAGGTTGTCTCAGCAGACAAGCTGCATCGGGTGGCGACCCGGCAAGACAGTGGCACTCCTTTTCCCGCTTTTCGCTATCTTTAGCCAGCTCAACATAACAGCCTTTTATGACACCAATGCGCTACCTGTCTTTCTCCCGACTCGTTCTGCTCTCCCTCGGAACAGCCGGTCTGTTTGCCTTACGTTCATTCGATGGGGCACCGCTCGACAAAACGTTTGCCCGTATCAATACCGAAGTGATGGAGAATAGTCGGGCTTACGAAACGCTGTCCGATGCCTCGCGACGCATTGGTCACCGGCTGACCGGTAGCGATAACGGAGCCAAAGCCGAAACCTACGCGCATGACCTGCTGCAGTCGTATGGTTTTAAAGACGTACAATATGAGCCGTTCGAGGTGGAAGCCTGGAGCCGCGATACCGTTACGCTTTCGGTTGTGCCCAATCGCAGCGATAATTTCCGCGAGTTGAAAGTGGTCTCGCTGGCGCATTCGCCGGTAAAGGCGAAGGTAGAAGGTGAAATCGTTGACGTTGGTAATGGGCTGGAAGGGGATTTCGCCGAACTGAAACAACAGATAAAAGGAAAGATTGTGCTGGTCAATATTGGGCTGGCGGCTCCTATGAAAGGGGCGCGTAACCTGCACCGGTCGGAAAAGACAGCCCTCGCCATTCAGCATGGAGCCTCTGGTGTCATTATGGTGAATCTGGTGCCGGGCAACGTGTTGCTGACGGGGACGGCGTCGGTAACAGGTAAGCTGATTCCGATACCGTCTGTCTGTATTTCGCTGGAAAGCGGGCAGGCATTGCGTAGCTGGATGGCCGAAGAGCCCAGCCGGCTGCATGCGCAGATCAACATGACTAACAAGAGTCAGAAGATTCGGGCGCGCAACGTTATCGCGACGCTAAAAGGGACTGACTTGCCTAACGAAAAAATTATCGTCGGCGGTCACCTCGACTCATGGGATCTGGCAACGGGGGCTATCGATAATGGCATCGGTTCGTTTGCTGTAATGGACATTGCCCGTACGTTTAGAGCGTTGAAGCTAAAGCCGAAGCGCACCATTCAGTTTGTACTGTTCATGGGTGAAGAACAGGGGCTGCTGGGCTCGCGGGCAATGGTCGCTAACCTGAAACGACGCAAAGAACTCGATCAGGTGCGTTACGTGCTGAACCTCGACATGACCAACGACCCGAAAGGATTGAACGCATTCGGCCGGAGCGATATGACTACCATGCTGACCGAACTGGGGGAAACCATGAAGCGGACAGATCCGGCCTTTGCCAATCAGCTAAGCAATCAGGCCGGGCTGCACTCCGACCATCAGCCGTTTATGCTTGAAGGCGTACCCATCGTGGGAATGAATGGTCACCTCGACCGTAGCGTGCTTGATTGCTACCACGCTGACTGCGATCGACTTAATCTGGTCAATGCCGAGCAGCTGAAAAATACGGTGCGTTACTCGACCATGCTGCTTTACGCTCTTGCCAACGCTGAAACAATCCCGACCAAGCGGCAGACCGATACCCAAACACGCGACTACCTGGTGGCGCAGGGACTGCGGACACCGCTACAGATTGCCAACGAATGGCGCTGGAAAGAGTAATTGCGTGCAGCCCCGACCGGTTTCCAAAACCTGTCAGGGCTTTATAAATTAGGGCCCCGTTAGCCAGTTCTCAGCATTGTCATGGCAAAAAATACGTTTGAACGGCCGCCGAAAAAACAGCCGGGTGGTCGGAGAAGAGGAGGCCAATCGCAGTTTTCGGCTTCGCTGGACCGCTTTACCCAATGGCTGGTCGGTGAAGACAATTCGTGGGCGTCGAACAATTTCTGGCGCATCGTCTGGGTAAGTCTGCTCATTGGCGTGTACATCTATTGCAACCTGCGCGCCGAAAGTCTGGTGCGCCGGCTTCAGTCAGCCCGGCTGCTGCTCGACGAGAAGCGGTCGCAGGCTACCGTGCTGCGGGCTGATTTCGACAAAAGCGGCCGTCAGTCGGAAATTATGAAACGCGTTTCTGAACTTGGCCTGACGAGTGGCGTAACCCCTCCCCATAAAATCATTATCGACCGTGGCGAACCATAAGGAACAGATTATCGGGCGTGCCAAACATGTGTCGTACCTCGTGTTTGCGCTGGCCTTCTGCATTGTTGGGCGGTTAATTTACGTGCAGTATTTCGACACCTATCAGGGCCGCAGCTGGGCAAGCTGGCAGGAGAAAGATTTTCCGACCATCACGATACCGGCGATGCGGGGCAACATCTACGCCGTCGACGGAAGCCTGATGGCAACGTCGCTGCCTTCCTACGAAGTGGGTCTGGACCCTACGGTTGCCAAAGAAGATTACTTCCGGTCTAAAGCCGACTCGCTGGGTCTGCTATTGTCGCGCATCTACGGCGACCGATCCCCGCGCGACTATACCGAGCTGGTGCGCGATGCCCGCCGGAAAAAGCGCCAGTACGTGCTCCTCAGCAATCGATATGTGACCTTCGCCGAGCGGCAGGAAATGCTGAAATGGCCATTCTTCCGGTCGAGTGGTAAAGTGTCGGCGCGGGGCGGGGTACTACGGGCGCATTACGAACGCTACCATCCATTTGGTACGATGGCAGAACGGACAATCGGTAATCTCGACCCTGAAACCCATCGGGGACAGCGTGGTCTGGAAGCCAGTTTTCAGACGGCTCTGGCCGGGCGCGACGCCGTTGGGGAAGCCGAAAAGCTATCCGGCGGTGTCTACAAACCTGTTGTCGACGGGCCGGACATGAAGCCCGAACCTGGCATGGATCTTCACACGACAATCGACGTTAACTATCAGGACATGGCGGAGTCGGCATTGCGGATGACGCTGGAGAAGTATCAGGCTGCCAAAGGCTGCGTCGTGGTAATGGAGGTCAATACCGGCGAAATACGGGCGATGGCGAACCTGAGCCGGGTCGAGGGAAAAAACGGTCCTCGCTACATTGAAACGTTCAACCACGCGCTGGCGGGCGGCACCGATCCCGGTTCGACCTTTAAGCTGGCGACGATGATGGCGATGCTGGAACGGAAAGTAGTTTCGCTGAATCAGTCAGTCGCGACAGGTGATGGAATTGTCAAATATGGTACCCGTACCATCCGCGACGCCCACCGCGTCGGTTTCGGTACGATTACGGCCCGGCAGGTATTCGAAAAATCGTCGAACGTGGGCGTTCACCTGCTCATGCGCAACTATTTCTACCGCCATCCCGACGACTTCTGCCGGTTGCTGCGTCAGTTTCATCTGGATAAAAAAACGGGAATTCACATGCTGGGTGAAGCGCAACCGCTGTTACCGAATCCGCAGATGAAAGGCTGGAGTGGTCAGTCGGCACCGTCGCTGGCGCTTGGCTACGAGATGCGACAGACTCCGCTACAAATGCTGACGCTCTACAATGCCGTTGCGAACGATGGTTACTGGGTCCGGCCCATGCTGGTTCGGCAGGTCAGGCTGGCTGATGAAGTAAAAGTCGATAATAAGCCCTACGTATCGTCAGAGCGGATTTGCTCACTGTCGACGATACGGCAGGTGCAGAGCCTGCTACGGGGGGTTGTTGAAAATGGAACGGCGAAAAAGATTGCGAGTCCATACTACGCAATTGCTGGGAAAACCGGTACGGCCCAAAAAATTATCAACGGGAAGTATCAGGTTGGTAAATACAGCGTTTCGTTCATTGGTTATTTCCCGGCTAACAAACCCAAATACAGTATGGTCGCGATGGTCGACAGTCCGCAGGGTGACAACATCGACCTGCTATATGCTGGTGCCGTGGCGGCACCGGTATTTAAGGAGGTGGCGGACCGGATTATGGCGTATGACGTACAGATTCAGAAGCCTGTTCGCGCCAAGAATCAGATCGACGGTCCGGCACTGATGGCAGGCTATGCCGACGATCTGCACACCATTGATTCGGTGCTGGGTGTCAAGCAGCGTGTGGGCATTGAAGGCTGGGTCGAAGCCAACAAGAAAGGCCATTGGGTCGAGCGGAGCACCCGCGACGATCAGGTTCCCGACGTGCGGGGGCTCAGTCTGCGCGATGCGTTATTTCTGCTCGAAAACCGGGGCCTGCGGG
>JAKONH010000576.1 GCA_022702045.1 Spirosomataceae bacterium | reverse complement strand
TCGAGTCGATCGTGTCGATCCGTGGTTCCAGTTCAGCCTGAATGGCAATAGCCTCGTTGTGGTACCGGGCGGCTTCCTCTAGCAATGGATTGTGTTTATCACTGGATGATGAACAGGCCAGCAGGCCGCTCAGTACTATGCCAAAAGCAACCAATTGATACGTATTCATAGCTTGACGCGGACTAGTTACCCGGCAAAACTACACATTCGCAACAACGTTGCAAAAACAAAACAAACAGAAGGTGCCGCTTGCTCATCCAACGATCTGACTATGTTTCATCTGTTCCGCCACGTTGACCTAACGCTCGACTGCGCAGTAAGGTGTTACAAAGCGCAGGTCATCGGTAATGAGTTCACTGTTGACGACGGCCCCCGCCTTGGCACCTCCAGCGACAGCGTTGGCAACCTGCCGCATCATCGTCGTGGTGTCACCAGCCGCAAAAACGCCCGGTACTGACGTAGCGCCAAACTCAGTTACCTGAACAAACTTGTGTTCAGAGAGCTGACAGCCCAGTTGTTGAGCAATGTCAGACGATTGCAGTAGAGGTACACGCGCAAACATAGCAGTAGGCGATACCCTCCGCCCGTCGGCAAGAACAAGGGCCGTTAGAAACCCGTCGGTATGCTCAATCTCGGCTAACGGCGTTTCGACAATCGGGATAGTCAGTTGCGCGAGCACCTGTTGCTGTTCATCGGTCAGGGTCGACGGTCCATTCGTGAACAGCGTAAGCTGACGGCTCCATTGCTGAATGAGTCTGGCCATTTCGTAAGCCATTTCGCCGTTGGCCAGAATACCCAGTGGCTGTCCGTGGACCTCGTAGCCATGACAATAGGGACAGTGCAGCACTGAACGTCCCCAACATTCGGCAAAGCCGCGTATGTCAGGCATTACGTCGATTAAGCCGGTAGCCAGTATCAGCCGGCGGGCGCTGTATGTCTCCCCTTCGGCTGTGTGAACCGTAAAACCACCAGCCAACTGATTCGCACCCGTAGCCGTCGTTGCGATAAAGGTTACCGTCTCATACTGACTTATCTGCTCACGCGCTATGGCCACCAGTTGCGCCGGCGTTTCGCCATCACGCGTCAAAAATCCGTGCGAATGCGGAGTTTGTCGGTTGCAGGGTTTTCCCGCGTCGATAACCAGCACACGTCGCAGCGACCGTCCCAGTACCAGCGCGGCACTTAGTCCGGCATAGCTGCCACCAATTATAATTACATCGTAGTTCATGGGTTTGCCGTTGAGTACGCCTAACAGGTTTTGAAAATCCTTTATGTCTTCTATTTGAGTACTGTTCAATTGATTGCCTTGAAGCCGCACTATTCCCAGACCGGAAACGGGTCTTTGAAAACACCCCCATTCTGCATGTGTACCAATTCCGACTCTGAACACAGACACGCCTGTAGCTCAGCCGTGATTTGCGTCTGATTCAGGTCCTGCCCAATAATGACCAGCTCGTTTTGTCGGTCGCCGAAGCGCTTGTGCCAGCGCGATTCGATAGATGTCCGGTTATCCAGAAAGGCCCCGTACTGTACCCGTTGGCTGAAGGGCATCGAGGCCCACCACACACCGGCCGATTCAGCCCGCAGGCTACCGCCAGCCTGACTAAAATTCAGCGCGTCGTTGGGGCGCGACGCCAGCCAGAACAGCCCTTTACTACGAATGATACCGGCGGGAAAATTTTCGCTCAGGTAACTCCAGAACCGGGCGGGGTGGAACGGGCGACGATCACGAAACACAAACGACGACAGCCCATATTCTTCCGTTTCGGGCGTATGGCCGATGCCGTTCTGATGGTTTTGTAGCTCCTGAATCCAACCCGGCGACTGCGATGCTTCGTCAAAATTGAACAGATGTGTATTCAGAAGCTGCGCCGGATCGACCTTTGAAAATTCGGATTCAATCAGCCGGGCTTTAGGATTCAGCTTATGCAGAACTGCCTTTAACTCGCCAACCTGCTCCCGGCTCATCAGATCGGTCTTGTTCAGGATCAGTACGTTGGCAAATTCGATCTGATCGGTCAGTAGATTGACAATCGTGCGCGTGTCGGTAGGATCGTCATTCAATTCACGCTGGTGTACATTATCGACCGAACTGAAATCACGGAAGAAGTTGAACGCGTCGACGACCGTCACCAGCGTATCCAGCCGGGAAAACCGCGATAGATCGACACGGTTCGCTTCATCGACCGAATCGTCGGACTGGAAACTGAATGTCTGCGCTATCGGCAGCGGCTCCGAAATCCCCGACGACTCGATTAGCAGGTAATCGAACCGGTCTTCGCGGGCCAGCTTTTCCACTTCCAGCATCAGGTCTTCACGCAGCGTGCAGCAGATGCAGCCGTTGCTCATCTCGACCAGTTTTTCCTCCGTACGCGACAGGGTGTTCTGCTCCTTCACCAACTGCGCGTCAACGTTGACCTCGCTCATGTCGTTGACAATCACGGCGACCTTCATCCCCTGCTTATTGTGCAGAATATGGTTAAGTAGCGTTGTCTTCCCCGCCCCCAGGAAGCCGCTTAATACCGTTACTGGTAGCTGTTTCATCAGTTTACTATAAATGCAACAATGTTGCAAATATAGTAATTGACATGATCCCTGAAAACAGAGGAGTGAGTTATTTGCAACATTATTGCAAATAACTCACTCCTCTAAACACTAAAGGTTCGGAATCGCTAATTGATCTTCTATACAGCGTACAGCTACTCAAACACTTCGGCTAGTGGAATACTGACCGACAGCACATCATCCAGCAACGTATCGGTATGGGTAAATGTGCTGAACGAATCAAACGACCGGAACACGTAGATTGAGCGCAGACCGGGCAGAACCAGCCAGCAGGACTGTACCTTATGCTCAAAATAAGCCTTCGCCTTGTCGACCAGTTCCTGCAACGACTGCATGGGTGATATGATTTCGATAGCGCATAGCGGGGGTTCGGTCATGCAAATTTCATCCTGCCGAACGTCAATTGACAGCTTGGGGTATATCGCCAGATCGGGTACGCTTCGCCAGCCATTCAGATCAAGACTGAGTTCTGATAGAAATGTAAAGCGGTCTTTGTAACGGGATTTTAGTTCAAAAATCAGGTTTGCTTGTACGTAGGCGTGGACTTTACTGGGTATAGGCGTTCCGCTTCGTAGGCTGTTTTTTCGGCGATGACTTCCATAAGTGTATAGCGTTTACCGGTCTGTAATGATACAAAAAAAAGAGACGCCGGATTAGCGTCTCTTTCTGGCAAATGATAGGTGGCTTAGTACGCCCGTACCAGTCGGCCTTCCATGAAATTGACAAAGGCTTTGTTAACGACATTGTTACCGCCCGGCGTTGGGTAGTTACCCGTGAAGTACCAGTCGCCCGAATGGTTGGGGCAGGCAACGTGCAGATTCTCGACGGTCTGATACACTACCGCGACTTCAGCTTTCAGATCACTCGGCGTAACGATCTGCGCGACTTTCCGCGACAGTTCTTCGTGTGTAAACGGATCGAACAGCGCCTTTACGTAGTTTACTTTCGTCGCATTGCCCGACTCGATAGCCGCTACGCTTTGCGCGTACACTTCATCGATCAGGTTTTCCATGCCCCGCTCCCGTATCAGTTCCAGAGCCGCCCGGAAACCGACAAACTCCTTAAACTTCGACATGTCGATACCATAGCAATCGGGGAATCGAATCTGCGGAGCCGACGATACGATGATGATTTTCTTGGGACCCAGCCGGTCGAGCATGCGCAGGATACTCTTTTCCAGCGTCGTGCCCCGTACGATTGAGTCATCAACAACAACAACGTTGTCGATGCCTTTGCGGATAACTTCAAACGTCGTGTCGTAGACGTGCGACACCATTTCGTCGCGTTGCGAATCGTCAGTAATGAACGTTCGCATCTTCACGTCTTTCGATACCAGCTTTTCGATGCGCGGCCGGAACGAGAGTACTTTGTCGAGTTCTTCCTCGAACAGAATACCGTCCATAATCGCCTTCTTCCGCTGCTTGTAGAGGTACTCCTCCAACCCCTCGACCATACCGAAAAACGCGGTTTCGGCCGTGTTTGGGATATAGGAGAACACCGTATTCTCCAGGTCGTAATCGACCTCTTTCAGGATCTGCGGAATCAGCAGTTTGCCAAGCGTTTTACGCTCGTTGTAAATATCGGGATCAGTCGCGCGGGAGAAGTAGATGCGTTCGAAGCTACACGACCGCTTTTCGGTTGGCTCAACGAACTGCAGCTCATTGTATTCACCGTTTTTATCGATAATCAGCGCGTGGCCGGGCTGTACTTCCTTGATCTGACTGTAGTCGGCGTTGAAGGCTGTTTTGATAGCCGGCTTTTCCGACGCAACGACCACAACTTCATCATCGGCATAGTAATAAGCTGGCCGAATACCGGCGGGGTCGCGGGCAACAAACGACGCGCCATATCCTGTCATACCAACCATGGCATAGCCACCGTCGAAATCGCGGCATGAGCGGTGTAGCACGCGCTGCAAATCAATATTCTCTTCGATGATGTCCGACAGGTCGGGGTTTTCGTAAATGCCTTTGAAACGATCAAATACGCGCTGATTCTCTTCGTCGAGGAAGTGACCGATTTTCTCCATCACCGTTACGGTGTCGACCTTATCCTTGGGGTGCTGCCCCAGCGACACCAGTTTGTCGAACAGCTTGTCGACGTTGGTCATATTGAAGTTACCCGCTACGACCAGGTTCCGGCTGCGCC
>JAKONH010000563.1 GCA_022702045.1 Spirosomataceae bacterium | reverse complement strand
GATGCACCAGCACCACGATCAGGAAAGGTAATTGCAACTTCCAGTTCTGGTATGTAATCAGCACGGCGCTGCCGATAAATGCAAAGAAGTGCATCTCGAACAGGCCATGCATCTGGTAGATGTACTGAGCCATAAATATGGCGAGCACCGTACTCAGCACGTACTGATAGAGCGTAGACGCAGGCAGCAGGTACTTGACTGAATAATAGGCAACGATCAGCAGTCCGCCCACCCCCCCGGCAATCAGCCAGGTGTCGTAGACAACTGCGAAAAGTAAACCAATCAAGAAATAACCGCTCAAGAAATAATTCATCCAGCGGTCGGACCGCCGTTGCACGCGCAGGCGAAAGGCGTGTGTAGGATCGGCTACGAGAGCGGTACTGTCAGTCATTGTCAATTTTGCAAAAAGGTAAACTACAGCCGTAGGCCGTCAACGCCCGTTCGTCGGTTACCCGCCCGGACCTAGTAAGCAGTCCGGTAAGGGCTTGTTTGGCATAGCTTGTCTGCTCGTCGGTACAGTAACGGCTACGGTTGTAGTTTCCCCGATAATACAGGCGGTGTCGGGCATCGAGCAGCACGGCCTGGGGCGTAGCGTATACCCCGCATGAGCTGGCCAGTGACGAATCCGTCAGGATGGGGATAGCCAGGCCAAGCTTCTGCTGAATCTGCTCCGCCGAGTACGTCCGTGTACTCATTACAACGACCGCAAAGTTCACCTGCCCGCCAAACTGCTTTACCAGCGCCTGGAAGTGTGGTCGGTTGAAGCGTGAACAGGGACAATCCGGATTGAAAAAATGAAAAAAGACGGGTTTGTCAGGCTGGACGGCGACCAACGGCGGCACATCGATAACGCTTCCGGTCTGAACCGGGCTATACATGTCGGGCACGGGAGTCGGGCGCTGGTAGACCCAGTCCTGATACCAGAACAAGCTTCCCACGGCGGTCACGAGTGCCAGCAGCCAGAGCGCCACCAGGCCAGTTCTAATCATACTAATTCAGTTACGTAATCGCTCAGGAAGCGAAGTAAGTAGGGTAGTTTCGTACCTGTCGACCTCACGATATCGCAATAGAAAGACAAGGCTACTTATTTATACCAATTACCATACATAAGTAACAATTATGAGTCCAATAGCACCCGGTTTCAGTTAAAATTAACTCAAGCAGTTATGTCATAGCGTACATATCAATCAATTAATCGACTTTGGTTGGCTATGGCTTCTGTTACTGGATCAGGTTTAGAGAATAGATGTAGCCGGAGATCTGACACGTTCTGAATTAGACGTTGCAAAACCGAGCAGCTTACCATCAGCCCAAGCCACAAAACCACGCATCCAGTTTCCAGTACAGTCGATCAGGACCATCCAGAAACCGGATGCGTGGTTACCTTACACCCGTTGGTTAACGAACGCAACGCTGTAGCGGTCCCGTCTCATTGACCGGCAGCGTACCGGCTACCCCGACGATTGGTATAACGACAGGATACCCCAGTTGAGCCGTTCAGCCAGTCACGCTCACGCAATCAGGATAGCGACTCCGGGTAACTGAACGTACGCACAACCGGGGTAATCTCCAGCCAATCGTGTCAGTACAAAGACAATGTGATGGTGAAAGCCGCTGACCAACAACCCATACATATCAAATTCCAGATAAGGATAGTTAGCCGGAGAGGGATAGACACAAATGCGCCAATCATCTGGTGACTATTTCACCCAGCGCGTGGCTTTGCCTTTGAATTGAACTTCGGCCCGGTCAGACAGTATTGGCGAAAAGGCATCTATTTTCGGGTCGTGCAGATGGACCACGCTCGAATCCTGAACGACCAACTCTACTGCTTTATAATGACCGTCTCTTAGTAAAGCAAAGCTGTTCTGCGTTTCGGTCAGACGAAGTACAGGCGTAGCTATCAGCTTGTTGACAAACAGCACACTGTTTTGCAACGATACGTCAAGCATAGGCTGCGTGCGGTCCTGTATAGTCAGCCGGGTATTGATTCCACGTACGCTAACGAATGCAGGAAGCCGCAGTAATAAGCCAGTTGACCGACTATTCCATACAGACCCACTCGGGCTCGAGTGATCGGTAGTATCTGGGTTGAACGAAACGTGCAACGTGTCATGCTGCATGTGGAAACTGAAGAACGAACTATCGGCGGGCGCAATAAGCGCCTGCGCTTGCTGCGCCGTTTCGACAAAAATTTCCCGGTTTCCGGTGCCGTTGATGACCAGGTGCGTAGCCGCCGGCAGGGCGCGCCGGGCGAAAAACTGATATGGGTCGCTCCAGTCGATCTTCTCATATTGCCGCTTCAACAGCACATCCGTGGCGACCATCCCTGTCAGGGTAATCAGGACCGCAGCGATTAGTAAATAATGGCTTGTTTTCATGGTTGAACGGGAGTTTGTGGCGTGGCCTGGGTTGCGGTGTATTGTTCATATCGCTGCTCGATGTCGCGCAGGTCGATGCCGAGCAAGGTCAGATTCTTGAAGAAAACGGGCAGATCATTGGCCAGAAACTGCTCACGCCGAAATGCCCGGATTTTGTCGGTCGCGTCGTCGGTGGGGAAATAACCGATACCTCGCTTGTTAGCAATCACGCCCTGTTGACTTAAAAATTCGTAGGTCCGCATCACGGTATTAGGGTTTAATTCCAGTTCAGCCGCCAGTTCACGCACCGACGGGATACGGTCGCCTGCATTCCAGCGACCCACTAGTACCTGCTCACTGACGTACTCAGCGATTTGCAGGTAGATGGCCTGTTTATCACGAAATTCCATACTCACACCTCCCGCTCTTTCAGCCGAAAAAAGGCTGTTACATACAACAAAAGTACAGCCGACACCCCTACCCCGTAGCGAATGATATCACCAGCGGGCTGTGGCAGCTGAATCATCCGCCAGTTAGAATCCGTCTTCGATATCGATATCCTGTCGAACGGGGTTGACGAAATATCGTACACTGACCCAATCATATTACCCAGCAATTTCTGATTGACCAGGATTACAAGCACCAAAGCAAAAAAGAAAATGACGGGAATCAACGGCAGTGAATACCGGCGAATCAATAAAGCAAACGCCAACGACAGCGGATGCAGCAGGGCTGCGTCGGCCCAGAGAATGGCGGGTACGTCGCGTAGTTGACCCGGTGCAAACCACGGTTCGACCGTCGACCGGTTAAGCAGATCAGTCAGCCGCCCCGGCTCCACTGGCCGGTGATTGGCATACCAGATTCCAATCGCATCAATTACAGTGAATAGCAGCAGGTACACGACAATAAATCCGAGTCCGGAAGTCAATATAAGCTGCCCCCATTTCTCCAGTTTCGATGCAGGACGCAACAGGTACGTAATTGCCCGTTCTTTCTCATTCAACACGGCAACCTGCTGAACGGTGAACACGTACCAGGCCGCTCCACCAGCAAAGAACAAGAGAAAGATACGCGTGCGGGGAATAAACGCGGGATGGCTCGAATACACAAGGAAAGCCAGTCCGGCCAACACCACGAACAGGACAGCGATATTGACCAGCAGTGCGTTTCGATTCTCGACAAAATAGGTACGTAGAAGCCGACTGAAACGGCTTAGTGAGAAAGTCTGGTTCATAAGACGGCAACGGTTGATGGTGAGGAGAACAGCGTACGGACACGGTCGGGATGGGCCTGAACAGCGTTGAACAGTCGCTCCAGATCAAGGCGGCTGGGCTCGCCGGTGGGGTTCTCCGCTACGACAGCATAGCCCCCGACAGCCCGCTCCGAGAATAGCAGGGGCCGGGCGACGTCGAGCGTTGGCAGCATACCGAACCACAGCCGGGTCGTAATTTCCTCCACACTAGCTTTCAGGGCTACCGTCATGCGACCATCACGCTCGGCCAGGATGATCACCGGGTCGATCAGGGCTTCGAGGTCGCGCACCTGATGGGTCGAAATCACAACCGTCCGGCGCTCATCGACAGCGCCCGCGACCAGCCGCCGAAACTGACTTTTCGAGGGAATATCGAGTCCATTGGTGGGTTCGTCCATGAGCAGCAGCGCCGTATTGGTCGCTAGTCCGAAGCCAATC
>JAKONH010000542.1 GCA_022702045.1 Spirosomataceae bacterium | reverse complement strand
CTGCGGCTGACGCCCGGCCTGTACATACTCTTTGCTCAGGTCCAGAACCCGGATTGACATACGATGTGCTTTTAGCGTTATAACGCACAAAAAACCGGAAAGTATCTCTATTTTTAGCGGTTTAAGACGAAATAAGCCGGTTTCGGCCCAGTATCTATATGTCTCTTTTTCGAAAAAAAACCGTTTCCCAGATACTGATAGACGCCCATAAGCGCGACGCGGGCGACATGGTCAAAACGCTTGGCGTCCGTGACCTTACCTCGTTTGGTATTGCCGCTATCATCGGAGCCGGCATTTTCAGCACTATCGGGCTGGCCAGCTATAACGGGGGACCGGCGGTGTCGCTGCTATTTGTCTTTACCGCCATTGCCTGCGTCTTCACCGCCTTGAGTTACGCGCAGTTTGCCAGCACTGTACCGGTTAGCGGCAGCGCATACACGTATGCGTATGTGGCCTTCGGGGAAATTTTTGCCTGGGTGATTGGCTGGGCGCTTATTCTTGAATATGCGGTCAGCAACATGGTCGTGGCCATTTCCTGGTCGGAATATTTTACGTCCATGCTGGCGGGTTTCGGTATCCTCTTTCCCAAATATTTGGCCATCGATTACGGCTCGGCTGCCCGCGCCTATGAGCAGGTGCAGCAGCTAACGCAGGCCGGTACACCGTTGACAACGCTGCCCGACAACACGCGTGTCCTGGCTGATGCCTATGCCGCTGCGCCGTCGATTGGCGGTTTGAAGCTGATTGCCAATCTCCCCGCCGGGGCCGTTACGGTGCTGATTACGGCGTTGGTATATATCGGTATCAAGGAGTCGAGAACGGCCAGCAATATTTTGGTGATTCTGAAGCTGGCCGTAATCGGGCTGGTGATCGCGGTGGGGGCCTTCTACGTTAAACCCGCCAACTGGTCGCCGTTTGCGCCGAATGGTATTTCGGGGGTGTTGAGCGGGGTAGCTTCCGTGTTTTTCGCTTTTATCGGGTTCGACTCGATTTCGACCACGGCCGAAGAATGTAAAAATCCCCAGCGCGACTTACCCCGTGCCATGCTCTACTGTCTTGGTATCTGTACTGTGTTGTACGTACTGATCACGCTGGTGCTGACGGGTATGGTCAATTACAAAGAACTTGGCGTTAGCGATCCGTTGGCATACGTATTTCAAAAAGTACAGCTTGACTTCGTAGCGGGTGTCATTTCAGTTAGTGCCGTTATCGCCATCACCAGTGCCTTGCTGGTCTATCAGCTGGGACAACCCCGTATATGGATGACGATGAGTCGCGATGGGCTGCTTTGGAAGCGCTTCGCGACGATTCATCCGAAATTCAAAACGCCGTCGTTTGCAACCATAGTTACCGGTATTCTGGTGGCGGTGCCGTCGATGTTCATGGACCTGAAATTCTTCGTAGACCTGACCAGTGTCGGGACGTTCTTCGCGTTCATTCTGGTCTGCGCGGGCATCTTGTTTCTCGACGCGAAAGGACTATCCAGTCAGTCGAAATTCAAAGTACCGTACGTCAACGGGAAATACATCATTGGCTTAGTGCTGCTGGTCGTGCTAGTCGAGTCACTGCTGAATAGCCATCACCTGCTGGAGACACTCGAAGGAAAGCCGCTATTGGGCGTATTCTGGGTAACCTGGGCCGTATTGGCCGTACTGGGGTATCAACGTAATTTCTCGCTGCTTCCCGTTATTGGAATTTTGACAAACCTGTACTTGATGACTGAACTGGGAGCAAGCAACTGGCTGATTTTCGTCATCTGGCTGGTTATCGGTCTCGGTATCTACTTCTCATACGGCTTCCGACATAGTAAGCTGGCCGTTCATAAGGGGGGCGTCAACGTTGACTGATCTTACTTCCCAAAAAACATAATGTGCTGCTGCGGTAACCGTTTGTCGGTGGTGAGCAGGCGTAGTCCGACGGCTTTCAATTCTATCGATGCCTGTGCAACACTCAGTTTGTGCAGCAGTTTGATCGGTACGTTGGGGTCTTCGGCCCTGTATTCAACTAACGCTACCCGCCCCCCCGGTTTTAGGGCGTTGGCAATGTGCTGCATCATTTCCCGCGGGTACGAAAATTCGTGATACGCATCGATCATGATGGCGAGATTAATGCTGTTGACCGGTAATTTAGGGTCGCTTTCCGTACCCAGGATTGGCTGCACGTTGGACGCTTTCCGTTTGGCCCGCCCCTCATTCAGGTAATCGATCATCTCGGGCTGAATGTCGACGGCCAACACCTTGCCCTGTGGCACGTTGGGAGCCATTATAAAGGTGAAGAACCCCGTCCCTGCACCAATGTCGGCAACAACGTCAGTTGGCTTTAACTTCAGGGCCTTTAGCAGTAAGTCCGTTCGTTCTTCCTGTTCGCGTTCGGGCCGTTCGAGCCACGATGCGCCAAGGTGGCCCATTACCTGCGCAATCTCACGCCCTTTGTATACTTTACCCGTACCATCCCGGCTTGCATCCTGATACTGGTAAACCGTGTCGGCGCGGGTTTCCGTTGCCGATTGTTGCTGCGACGAACCCTGCCCGCAGGCCATTAGGGTGATAACGACGAGAATCAAAAGCCGATGCATAATACGTTGAGATGAGTATGATGGGTAAACCATCGGTTCAGCGAAACGGTTGTCCTGAAAACCAATCCCCTGCCAATATGAATTTTATACTCCATCTTCTGCTGGATGCCGCTGTGATTTTCGGGCTGGCGTACGTTATGCCACAGGTCGCTGTGAAAAGCTTCGGCACGGCGCTCCTCATCGCCTTTCTGCTGGCTGTACTCAACTATTTTGTTGGCTGGATTATCCGTATTCCGCTAAATCTTGTCACCCTTTTTTTATTGACGGGGCTTGTTCGACTGGTTGTAACGGCTATAATGCTTAAACTAATCGACAAATTTATGGACAGCTTCACCATCGTCGGTTTCTGGCCCGCGCTGGTTATTGCTTTAGCTGTCGCCGTGGCGGGTACACTGATTGACCGGTCGGCACCGCCGAAAAAAACGGTCGAGACAGGGCGTGTCGTAATGCAGTATGCAGGTACCCGATTTGCGCAGACCTAAACGGCTTCAAAAAACTGTTTATGTCTGTTGTCCACCTGGTTAAGCGAAATGTAAAACAGGTAGAGGCAAAGATCTTACTAACAAAAAATGCCCCGATCGTAGGATCGGGGCATTTTTATGGTGGCGTATCAACGATGCGATTAATCGCTACGACGACCGCCTGAGAGCAGGCTGGCGTAGTAGAGCAACGTAGCCAACGAGCCAAGCGCAGCGACAACGTAGGTCATGGCAGCCCACCACAAGGCATCCTTGGCAAAACCATATTCACGCTCCGTTACTACATTATGGCTTTGAATCCAAGCTAGTGCCCGACGGCTGGCGTCGAACTCTACCGGCAGCGTGATGAAGCTAAACAGCGTTGTCAGCGCGAATAAACCAACACCTATAGCCAGCGGAATGGGTGTTGTGTTCAGCAGAAAGATACCCGCCAAGATAATCCACTGCATGTACTGCGAGGCAACCGACAACGCTGGAACCAATGCCGACCGCAGCTTCAGCGGTGCATACGCTTTTTGGTGCTGCACGGCATGTCCACATTCGTGAGCGGCAATAGCCGCAGCCGCTACGCTTCGCCCGTAATAGACGTCGCTACTTAGGTTGACCGTTTTATCCTGTGGATTATAATGGTCAGTCAACATGCCTTCTGTCGATAACACGCGCACGTCGTAAATGCCGTTTTCATTCAGCATATGCTGCGCAACCTCAGCACCGCTGAGCCCATTGCTCAGCGCAATCTGAGAATATTCGTTGAACTTACTTTTCAGTCGCCAGCTAACAAATGCGCTGACACCGAAAATAAGAATCATCAGGAGCCAGGGGGAGATCATAGTTGTTTAATCGGGTTTTAATGGCGCGAACATGCAACGCCTTCCTTAACTAAACAAGAAAAAGAGCCAAAGTGTCTCAGATACGTTACCGTTTATCCAGTGTAGCGACCATTTGGCACGCATAAAAAAGCCCGCTTCGTTTGTATCAGAAGCGAGCTTGTGGTAAAGAAATAAGCTTAATCTGCCCGTGTCATGACGAAACGCTTATGCAAAAATTTGATGCCTTTGTATATCGTGACGGTAAGTGCCTGCGGATTACTCATCGTTAACTCGACGTCCAGATGCGTACCGGTCTTCGGATGAATCAATTCACCCTCCGACCAATTTTGTCCGTCGAAAGCAAGGTTGCTGATTAGAATCTTGTCTTTCGCGAGTCCGTAGTTTTTTTGTCCGGCGTGATCAACTTCGGCCACCCGGGCAAAATAACGGTCTCCAATCCGAAACACGTCTACGCTTGACCCTTTCGTCGGAAACAGCCACCGCCCGAGAATCCGGTCGCCAGTACGGTCGATAGACGATCGGCCACTGATGGGGATGGCAAGCAGCAATAACAGCAACGTTAGCTGAACCAGGCGGATGTTTACGAGCAATAGCATAGGTCAGAAGTAATGTTGTTTGGTTCGCAAAGAGTCGATGAACTGACTGATATTGCGTAGGTCGACACAGTAAATCTAACAATTGTGTAGCTTAGTTCTATCTTTCGGATAGATTAAAAACGCACACACTATCAGCAGCTTCTATAAAACTAACCGCCTGACTTAGGAACTGTTCACCAACGGCGGCTAAAAACTTTCTTTGATTCGTGCAATCAGCGACGTTGTCGAGTAGCCCGGTACCAGCGCCACCGTTTCAACGCGACCACCATTACTCAGTACAAAATCAGCGCCAACGATCGAGCTAATCGAGTAATCGTCGCCTTTAACTAGAATGTCGGGCCGGACGGCTTCGATCAGGTCCAATGGAGTCGGCTCGTCGAATAGTGTAACGGCGTCGACAAACGCAAGGGCTGCCATCAGTCGGGCCCGGGCATACTCATTCACAACCGGACGCAGCGGGCCTTTGATTCGGCTGACCGATGCGTCGGTGTTCAAACCCAGGATCATGCGTTGCCCCAGATTTCGGGCCTTTTCGAGGTAGTCGATGTGGCCGAGGTGGACAATATCGAAACAGCCATTCGTGAAGACGATGGCCTCACCGGCGGCACGCCACGCGTTTGCCTGTTCGACAGCCTGTGCGCGGGTTAAAATCTTTGATTCAGTCATAGCAAAACTAGCTGGAGCTTATTTCTCCAGTCGGATAGCGCTGGGGTCGGTGAGTACGTCATCGGTTTGAGCCATACGGCTGCTTTGCCGGGTCAGGATGTACAGAATACTGCTAATGCCCAGCAGAATTATCATTAGGGTCGACACGCCGTGGATGAATGTTGCCAGAATCTGCCCATCCTGACTGGTCAACCCGTACAACAGCGCTACCTGTCCCACCAGCAGGTGAAACGAGCCAATGCCGCCGGGGGTAGGGGCTGCCATACCCAGCGTACCGACGACAAGAATGGTTAGACCCGCCAGCGGACCCAGATTGGCCGTAGCCGGCAAAGCAAAAAACAACGTATACGACATCAGGTAGTACATTGTCCAGATCAGCAGCGTGTGAAACACAAACGCGCCTGGCCGACGTAGTTTCCGTACACTCATCAGTCCGTCGAGCAGGCCGTTGAGAAAGGTCGCTACTTTCTGGTAAACCGGGTGTTTTCCTAATGCCGTGCGGTACCGGTTAAACAAAAACCAGCCTAACAACCCCAATCCGGCCAGCATCACGATTGCCAGTATCAGTACGCTCGCTCCACTGGCGCCCTTGGGCAGCTTGCCGCCCAGAAACTCCATGAAAAACTGGCTGAGCCGGTCAAATTCAAGGATGAAGGTCGCGCCCAGCAAAATTACCAGCATCAGCAGATCGAACAGCCGCTCAGCCACGACGGTACCGAAGCTAACGTTCACTGGCACAGGCTCACCTGTGCGGCTTGTCAATCGATATAGGGTGCCGCAACGGGCCACTTCCCCGGCGCGGGGCAGCGCCAGGTTCGCCAGATACCCCGTCAGCACGCTGGCGGTAGCATCGAGCGAGGAGGGGGCCTTCGCCACAACCGGTTCCAGCAGCGTACGCCAGCGTTCGGCGCGGCTCCAGTGGGCTACGATGGTCAGTACGGCCGAGACCAGCACCCACCGGTAATCGGCCGTTTTGATCTTGCTCCACAAGTCAGCTGCGTCGATGTGACTCTGCTGAAAGGTGAACCACAACAGCCCGCCCGCGATAGCCAGCGACAGCGCATATTTGATGCTATTTTTCAGATTCATAAATCAGGAAAGTGGGTATAAAGAAAAACGGTTGGCAGCCATCTAATCTGGTGCCAACCGTTTGCGACTATCCGTTTACCAGCCGATTGTTCTCGTCGGGAAAAACAACAATTGGTTTGTGTGTACGGGCTTCCTCGCCGGAGAGCATCGTGTAAGCGATGATAATGATAATGTCGCCGACCTGCGCCCGGCGGGCTGCAGCCCCATTGAGGCAGATAATACCCGACCCGCGTTCACCTTTGATAACGTAGGTGATAAGCCGTTCTCCATTATTGTTGTTGACGATATGAACCTGCTCGTTTTCAAGCAATCCGGCGGCATCCATGAGGTCTTCATCAATGGTGATACTACCGACGTAATTAAGCTCCGCCTGCGTGACACGCACCCGGTGAAGCTTGGACTTTAGCATGGTAAGAAACATAATTC
>JAKONH010000503.1 GCA_022702045.1 Spirosomataceae bacterium | reverse complement strand
CATTGGTAAACGAACGACCACCTGCGTTCGGATAAGTTGTATTACCGCCACCGTTGCCGGTGAACCCACCGCCACCACCAGCACCATTCGCACCGCTTCCTCCACCATTCGCATTCATACCTCCAGTACCGGGATTATTATTATTACCACTAAAAGCGAAGCCTCCCGTACCCCCACTGGTAGCTGACTGGCCGTGTTTAGCCTCTGAGTCACCGTTTATAGTCGAGGCTCCCCCGCCCCCGCCCGCTACCACCAGGGCCGTTGGGGCGCCTGCGGACCCGTGGGCAGCGACAAAGGAGCCCCCGCCCCCCGCACTTCGCCCGTTCAACGACTGGCCTACCAGCACGCTTAGCGCCTGTCCGGGGGTAACGCTTACCCGGGCAACCACGATAGCCCCTTTACCCGCAGTAGCCCGCCTATTGACCACATCCCCCCCCTCGGCCCCCCGGGCTTCAATCGTCAGTGATGTGACGCCCGTCGGTACCGTGTAGGTCACGATCTGGCCGGTATAGGAAAAACTTTGCGTTACGCTAACTGCACCTGATTGGGCAAACGCACCCATGGATATCCCCGCGAGCAGACCAGCCAGTAGACCGACTAGTCGTGGGAGTCGTTGCCAACCAAGAAAATGATAGTAAATCTGTGGATTCATAGAGGTAAGTTGAGGTTGATTTTTACTAGGACAAACCTAACTGGAATAGTACTAATAGACCCTTACTATTGTAACATACTCATTTACTATTGTAACATTTGATCCTATGATCCCCAAAAGACATACATTCTTAGTAAGTGGAGACATGTCGCCACGACGGAGTAGACTCACCGCTAGTTTCGTAATAAAGACAGCTCTACATCCACGCCGGGCAGGCACCGATTTCTAGCTATGACAGCGTTCAACACCTCAGTTGCAGATATCAATAAAGACGATGGTCCCTATGTGCTAGACAGCATACATGTAGACGAGCCACTCACCCTGGTACGAGAGCCCAAGAATCGGTTTGACCCCAACGCTGTGAGCGTTTATTACGGGGACCACAAGCTAGGCTACATTCCAGTAGTCAGAGCCGGTGTGGTGGCAAGAATAATGGATTCAGGCCAACCCATGTACGCCAAACTTATCCGAAGTGGCTTCGAGGACAAATACATCTGGGCTGAAATGCGCGTATATGAAAACGAGTCAGAGAATAAGGTAGCTGCAAGAAGAGGACCTAAGAAGCCGGCCAAAACTGTGACAAAAGACATGTCTTTCTCCGCATTAGACGTTGACAAACCTACGTTGAAACCAGCAAATAACAGCAGTGGACTGACGGACCTGCAACGTACGTTTTTGTGGTTTGCCGTAATAATTATTTTGCTATTGATAATCAGTACATGGGTACTCTCTTAGCGAAAAGATTGTACCAAAACCTTTCGTATATTTAGTTAAGTAAATTGATAAGCGTAAATGGAAGATAATAAATCACATCGATCAGTAACTAGCTTGATAAAAAGTGGACTTGCAACAAAACACTGGACAAATCTTTAAGCAACATATTGGCGTTGCTTACTATAATATTCAAAAGGGGAAAGATAACCCAGCGCTGAATGTCTTCGTTGCCGATTGTACCGCAGCGGCGGCCGCCAAATCTCCACGTACTCAAAGACTACCTGCTTAGCTACTGATCTGCTTTGAAAAGTCTGCTGATAGACCATCTCTGACTTCAGCGTCTTGAATCGGATCGCCGAAGCGAAAGCTCTCCGCCACAGCGTTGTCCCAGCAGTTTCCTTTTCCGCTCATGCTTTGTAGAACCGACGGGTGTTTCTTCAACAGCTTCGTGAAGGCATGACAGGCGTACTGAACTCCTCGGTCGGAATGAAAAATGAGTCTACCGTTACTAGGTCGGTTTGTAGTGGCCATTTGCCAGGCTGGAATGGTCGTCTCAGCCGCCTTCATTGATGTACTCAATGACCAGCCGATGATCCGCCGATCATACAGATCCATGACAATAGTCAAGTACAGCCAGCCTTCGTCAGTGCGACTGTAGCGGGGCGGCCCGTGCCGTCAGATCAGACACCCAGGCTTGCCCCGGTTTCACGGGGTTGAACTGACGATTTAGGTGATTTTCTGCTACTGGATAGTTATGCTTAGAATCAGTGGTTGTGACTACGTATTTCTTTTGAACGACACTTCTTAGGTTAGCCTTCTTCATCGGCCTGGCGACGCGGGGCCGAGATACGTTTACCCCCTGAGCCACGAGGTGTTGGGTGATTTTGGGACTGCCGTATCACCCTTTACTGCTTGTAAATGAGGTGTTTATTAATTTAAGAATCGTCTCATTTTCCTTTGCTCTTTTGGTTGGCCGTTGAGCTAACCAATAATAATAGCCACTGCGACTTATATTTAGAACTTTACACATCGTCTCAACGGGGAAAACAGCCTGATGGGCTTTCATGAATTGAAAAATGTCCCGTCGCTCCTGGAGAAGATGCCGGGCACCGCGTGCTGACCGCCTTTTTTAGTATATCCCGTTCTAGTTCAGCCTGTTTAAGTTCTTTTTTCAACCGCAGGATTTCCTGTTGCTCTTGGCTAACCCCCACTCGTCCGCTGGTGTTAGCTTTTTGGGTAGGTAGGCGTTCTCTGCGCCACCTAGTTAGAATCTGTGGGGTAAGCCCGAGTTCTTCAGCGGTAGTTTTGAGTGAATCTTTGGCGAGGGAGAGTTCTACGGCCATCCGTTTGAACTCCTCGTCGTACTGTCTTCTACTGGTTTTCATGGTTCACTAAGTTAGATCGCACTTAACTTAATGTCCAGTTAAATGTAGCAGGTCCAGAACATCCACGAATGGTAAGTGGTCCCTGCATATCCTAGGGATCGTTTAGAGGAACGGGCGATATACGTATGCATGGCCGCTACTTTCGTACTTTAGACGGCATAAACTTTACCTACAAAACCGTTTAGTATTGAGACCAAGTACGAGTCTAAATCGCATTCTCCTTCTTGCCCTCATCACTGGCGCTACGCTACTCTGCTTCAGTTGTAGAACCGTTCGAACTACGCTGCAAAACGGGGATGGAGATTCGGTGTTGACCTTCCGCTCCTTTGGGCAAGGCCCCCCTGTGCTCATCCTATCAGGTGGTCCGGGACATGCCAGCTTTTATATGGACTCGGTGGCCAAACGAATCAGTCAAATGGGCTACCGGGCAATCGTCATCAATCAGTATGGAACCGATGCCTCCGTCCAACGTTTCGATACCGCTCGGGTAACCCTGCCTCACTTCGTGGAGGACATTGAACGGCTTAGAAAAGCCTTAGGCTATTCCTCGTTCACCCTCCTGGGTCATTCCTGGGGGGGATCGTTGGCAATGGCCTATGTGCGGACTTACCCCAAGACAACTAGTGGTCTGATTCTGTCTTGTTCGGGGGCGTTCGGTCTGGAGGCTAGTGATCGAATGGCAAAGAATATAACCGCCCGATTATCGGAGGCTGACAAAGCCGCGATGAAACGCTGGGATGACTCCTTGGAAGCAGACGTAGACGAAAAACGAGTGATGTTAGCGCAACGGCGCATTCGCCAAGTTGCTTTTACGTATGATCGAGCCAACCACCAGCGATTGATTAATGAGATCGTCAATACGTCTCCCTTCTTTATTCAAGTCGGTAACCGCATGTTTGCCGACGCCTTCGTTCTTCATGATTACCAAGTGATGAGCCACTTGAAAGACTACCCCTCTCCAGTTTTAGTGTTGGATGGTAAACAAGATGTACTGGGTATGGAAACAACTCAGTTGATTGTATCTAGTTTCTCAAATGCCCAACTAGTCCTTATTGACCAGTGCGGTCATTACCCCTGGATTGATAATCCGGAGCCTTACTATAGCCAAATCGAGTCTTTCCTGCGCAAGAAGCATTAGGTAGCCTAGAAAATGAGCATTTGATGAGATAGCTTCCTCGATAAATGCTTGATCAGCAGTATGTTATACGCGAAAGAGCGATCACAGGCAATTGCCCTGGCGATAGCAGAGTATACAGACAAATTCAACTAACCCCTCTGGTTAAGCACAAGGGCTGTAACTAACGCGTGCCTCAGTCACAGCCTTGAGTGTAAACTACGTAGGCAAACTGCCCGGCAGGCTTAGTTAGCCTGCATGCGGGCCGAGTTGTTGCTGCGGCCCGGCTTGACCGAGTTGTAGTTGGCCGTTGCCCCGCCGATGCGTACTTCGTCGCAATACACAACCCGCTCGGTGTGGGTCGACTTGCCCGTCCAGGCGTACAGACCAACCTTCCAGTACGGCTGCTGCAGCTCAGGATAACCAATCGAGATGTTCTGCTCGTTGACTTTCAGCACCCCGTCCTGCCAAATCTGCAGCACACCCGTTTGGCCCGTTGCGTCCCATTTGACGTGCACCACGTAGTCAACCCATTTGTCGTATCTGGCTGTGCCCAGGTCGATGATCTTCTGGCTGGTAGGATGTTGCATCACTTTAACGATGGGCTTGCTCGAGGCCCGGTAAGTCAGTGTCAGTTTGTTGGCCGCTTCCAGGGTGATAGCCATGGGGGGAACCGTGTGGCTCACGCCGTCATTAGGTACCCCGTGCCATTGGCTAACAATGACTGGCTCGGTGTCGTTGGCCATTGAGGCTGAGGGCAGGTAGGTGCTGTAGCCGTACCAAAGCTCGGTTTCTCCGTTGATCAGTGAGGGGGAAGCTAGCTCGGAGTGCAGGGTGGTGTTAGTGCCGTCGTACTGAGCGGGCTTCCAGGAGAAGCGCATCGACTTGTTGCCTACGCGCTGCTGCTCACTTGACATAACCCCGGCTGTAGCGGTCCAGAGTTCTTTGTGCCAGAAGTTAGCCAGTTTGGTGTTGTCGAAGCTGTCGTTGTTGAGCAGGCTGGCATCTTCGCGGGCCGATGAATGTTCTTCGGTGGTGGTGGCTACGGGAGCAATGGTATCGACCTTGGCGCAGCTGGCAAGCGTCAGACTAACAAAGAGAGTAATCATACCGGTCTTTAGGAAGGCGCTGGTAGCGGCGAAGACGGTAGCAGCGGAGCGGTTGATAAGTTGCATTTCTTTGGTCGTTTTTGCGTTTGCTTGACCAAAGTTGGCATCTGGGGGAGGGGTGGTGGGGGCTAATTCGACGGATGACAGTTAGCGCCCGGTTTCTGGTAGGAATTGACGGATTTTTGAAAATTGGTAAACTCGTTATTTGCAATAAATAGACAGAGGAGCTTTATTGTCAACTTTGCAAGCTGACAATCGGTCAATCGGTTGACAACGCCGTAACCCCCGTTCTGACTAGCAGATTAAACGGCTCAAAAACAGAAAGCGGTGCCAGTTTGCACTGACACCGCTTTCTGTTGATTTTGGCTCTTCGTATGATTGGAGTGCCTTAGTGGCTCTCCATATGTTTGAAGTACTCTTTATCCATAATCCGCTCCATCAGTACTTCTGCCATTAACTTGGCACGTTCTTTTTTCACATCGTTCTTGTCTTTGGTTTCCACCTGAACGTTGATGATGTGATTAATGAACAGTACGTGCAGGGCACCTTCACTTGCATTCCAGACCGCCTTGTCACCAAAGTTTTTGACTGGCTCATAAGCACCGTGCGCAACAGCTGGTTTAATTTTTGGCAGGTCATCGTCCTGTTTGGCAGCTGCAGAATCGGGGGGCGTACCAGCACCTGCATTTGGGTCGGCAGTGACCGTAGCGCCTGAGATGGTATCGGCTTTCGCTACATCATCCTCGCCCGTAGCTTTGCCCTGAAACATTTTGTCGAACTGATACGCAGCGGTAAACATCGACTGATACGGCCGATGACCACCAAACGATAGGAGTACTTTATTGCCAGCCCACTCAAATTCGCATCCCTTGCCGGCACTGACGTCCTCAAGTTTGACGTCTTCGCCTAGGTTAAATGTTTTCCGCATAAATTCTTCGTCAATGATAGCGCATGGCTCTTCATAGATGACGTCGGACTTAATCATATTCACGCCAGCGACTTGCTTAGCCAGTATTGCGCTGCCATTATCAGACGTGTTACCCGTTGAAGCATCGGTGCCCGTGTCATAGCAGGATGTAAGCAGCAACACGGGTAGAGCGTACAGAAGTGAGTTGATTTTCATAGAAAAGTGATAATGCGCAAAAATAATAACGGTTGGCTCTAATACTACCAGTTTCAGTAAGATGTTTGTAATGGGTCAGACAGGATTGAGGGGATGATACCGACTTCGCGGAACCAAATTCCCAGTTAAAAAACAACTGCATGCCTGATATCGGACGTATAGATATTAACCTGAAGCCCGGCTCAGAGTAAAGAAATTCGGTCCATCCTGTATTCCTGTCGAATACAATCCTGCCAGAAGCCGTAGCTTTGCCTGTCATGACCGACGTTGAAACCATTCTGTTGCCGCCCGGCCGTAAAGCGTATTTTGCTTCCGATTTTCATCTGGGTACGCCCGCGCCTGAACAAAGCCGTGCTCGCGAACGGGCCGTCGTTGCCTGGCTCGATCACGTTAAAACTGATGCCGCCGTCATTTTTCTGGTAGGTGACGTCTTCGACTTCTGGTTTGAATACAAGCACAGCATCCCGAAAGGGTTTGCCCGTCTGCAGGGTAAACTGGCCGAACTGACGGACGCCGGACTCCCGATCATTCTATTCACTGGGAATCACGACATGTGGATGGACAGCTACTTCACGGACGAAATGGGGATTCCCGTGTACCGGGCTCCACGCCAGTATCAGTTGGGTGAGAAGACGTTTCTGATCGGACACGGCGACGGGCTTGGGCCGGGTGACCACGTCTACAAACAGCTGAAAAAAGTATTTGAAAATCGATTGGCCCGACGACTGTTTCGCTATGTTCACCCGGACATTGGTATTGGTCTGGCGCACACATGGTCACGACGGAGCCGGGCCAGTAATGAGAAGAAAGACGAAGAGCGTTTCCTGGGCGAAGATCGCGAATGGCTGATGCAGTATTGCCGCGAGGTCGAGCATAAACGCCACCACGATTATTATATTTTTGGCCACCGCCATTTGCCACTTGATCTGAACGTGACGACTGACAGTCGGTATATCAACCTGGGCGAGTGGGTGTCGGCTCGTACCTATGCCGCGTTCGACGGAGCTACTATGCAATTACTGACCTGGCCCGACAATCAGCTCTACAGAATGAAACACAACTAGATTGGTGTCAGGTAGTTCCACCACATAACAAACGAAGCGGCCCGAACTCATAAGTTCGGGCCGCTTCGTTTGTTATATGGTGGACGCTTAAGCTTGCTGACCTTTCAGTACTTGCTCAACTTTCTCCGCTGCTTCTTTCAGCAGAACGGCCGAGTATACTTTCAGCCCTGACTCGTCGATGATACGCGCGCCTTCTTCGGCGTTGGTACCCTGCAGACGAACGATGATCGGGATGTTGATGTCGCCGATTGCTTTGTAGGCTTCAACGACGCCCGTCGCCACGCGGTCGCAACGGACAATACCACCGAAAATATTGATCAGGATTGCTTTAACGTTCGGGTCTTTCAGAATGATACGGAAACCGGCTTCAACCGTCTTGGCGTTGGCACCACCCCCTACGTCGAGGAAGTTCGCCGGTTCGCCACCTGACAGTTTGATGATATCCATCGTAGCCATTGCCAGTCCGGCTCCATTCACCATACAGCCTACGTTACCATCGAGCTTGACATAGTTTAGGTCGCTGGCTGTTGCTTCCACTTCGAGAGGATCTTCTTCTGCGACGTCGCGCAGGTTGGCCAGATCGGGGTGGCGATACAGCGCGTTATCGTCCAGGTTTACTTTAGCATCGACCGCCAGGATTTTGTTGTCAGACGTTTTCAGGACTGGGTTGATCTCAAACATCGACGCGTCTGTATCGACGTATGCTTTGTAAAGTGAGGTAACAAATTTCACCATCTCTTTAAACGCTTCGCCTTCCAGACCCAGACCAAACGCTACTTTACGCGCCTGAAACGGCTGCAAACCAACGGCCGGATCAACCCACTCCTTCACGATTTTCTCGGGTGAATTCTCTGCGACTTCTTCAATGTCCATACCGCCTTCGGTGCTGGCCATGATGACGTTGCAGGCTTTCGACCGGTCGAGCAGGATACTCAGGTACATCTCTTTAGGCTCCGAAGCGCCAGGATAAAAGACGTCTTGGGCAACCAGAACCTTATTGACTTTACGGCCTTCCGGACCCGTCTGGTGGGTAACCAGTACGTTACCGATCAGATTTTTGGCGATATCGCGTACCTCGTCAACCGATTTGGCCAGGGCAACGCCCCGTTGCTCCGAACCGACAACTTTGCCTTTACCGCGACCACCGGCATGGATCTGCGACTTCACGACAACGAACTTCGAACCCGACTGTGCCATGATCTGCTTGGCCGCTTCAACGGCTTTCTCGGGCGACTCGGCTACAATGCCTTCCTGAATCCGGACACCGTATTTTTTGAGAATTTCTTTACCCTGATACTCGTGTATATTCATGGTAATGGCAACATGGAGTGTTGGAAATCGTATTTTTGTGCGGCAAGATAAGCATAAATGAG
>JAKONH010000463.1 GCA_022702045.1 Spirosomataceae bacterium | reverse complement strand
CGGTTGAAACGGGCGACAGAGGAGTGGTTTTTCTAAATAAAACGAGCAGCACTATTTACGTCAACGGAGCTAAGCTCGTACAGAGCGACCTGCCGACAGCCAATGGGATGATTCAGGTTATCGACCGCCTGCTAAACCCATCGCAGAGTAGCCTGCTGGCAACGATCGATGCTAATCCGGATCTTACTTTTCTGGCGGCAGCTGTCAGACGCCTTGCCGTGGCTAATCCTACGCTACTGACAGCGTTGAGCAGTACGGCGTCAAGTAATTTAGTTACCTTGTTTGCGCCAACCAACGATGCGTTCCGGGCTGCCGGTTATGGTAGTATCAACGCCATCGAATCGACGAGTTCGCAGACGCTGTCGGCGCTGCTGTCTTACCACGCTGTACAAGGGTCATTGCTGTCGTATCAACTCCAGACAGGTATGTTGACGACGCTGAACGGTGCCCGGCTGACCGTGTTTACCAATACCGGCGTCCCGACGATCAAGGGAATTCGCAACGGAAGTTCGGCCAATATCCGTCAGTCCGATCTGATTTCGAATAACGGTGTCATGCACATTGTCGATCAGGTTTTGCTGCCTTGATTGTCTTGTCTGAATGGCTAATTATCTGAATCTATTCCAACCCGTCGCCACGAAACCGGGTCGGATTGCGTAGTTAGCAGTATCTTTTTCCTTTTCGATTTATGCATTACCCCTTATTAACTTTACTGACCGGCCTGTCTCTGACCGCACTGGTCATGGGCTGCCAGCCAGCCGATATCGATAACACAAGCGGTCTGTACCGGGCCAACGATGACTCGATTAAGACCTATGCCGCCCGGAAAGGCTATAAAGGCTACTGGCAGGCGTCGGGGCTTTATTTTTACAAAACCGATTCGATCACTGGCTCAAAGAAACCCGCCGTTGGCGAGGAGGTACAGTTCAATTACAAGTCGTACAACCTCAGTGATGTGCTGGTCGATAGTTCGGCGGGTACCACACCCGTTTATTATCCGTACGGGATCAAGTCGATTCTATCTGGTCTGGAGCAAGGGCTGGGACTGCTGGGTGAAGGCGAAAAAGCTAAATTGCTGATTCCGTCATACATCGGCTATAATGATCGCCCTTTAACAAACCTGCCTGCTTACTCGCCCGTACGGTTCGACGTTACACTGGTTCGGTCGCGGACGGAAGCCCAGCAGATTGCCGATTACATTAGCCGGAATAACCTGCCAACACCCGAACTGACCTCGACAGGGCTGCGCTTCATACGGACACAAACCAGTGCAAACGGGGCGCTGCCGACCACCGGTCAGGTCGCTACTGTGCGCTATGCCGGGCGTACCCTACGCGCCACAACGGCGTTCGACAGTACGGGCACGACGAGAACCTACGACGTAACGGTCGGGCAGGGGAGGAATGTAGCAGGTTTTGACGAAGCTATAGGCAAGCTCAAAGCTGGCGAAAAAGCCACAATCATTTTCCCCTCTACGTTGGGATACGGTACGGTAGGTGTGGTTCAGAATAATACGTACGTAATCACGCCGTACGCTCCGCTTCGCTTTGACATAGAAGTCATTTCGATCAAGTAAGTTCAGTTACTCGTTTTTACGAAGAGGTCTGCCAACCGGCAGGCCTCTTTTTGTTGCGGCTATACTGTATAACACAGAAAATCGTACATGGATGGGTGTGATGGAAACGAAAGTTTTGTGCAATGTATAAAAATTGGAAAATTGCCTGTTTGTGCAAAGAAATGGGTGGTTCGTATTCAAAAACGCAAAATAAAAGCTTGTGACTTTGCTTGATTACCATGTGGTTTATTTATTTGCCGTTTAACTAAAAATCAACCTATGAGTAATCTGTATTCAGGTAAACTTTTGCAAGCCGCCTTTTTTGCGATTGCTTGGCTTTTCTCGATAACGATAGCATGCGCCCAAGGCATAACCGGACGTATTACCGACAAGACAAGTGGCTCAATCATTCCTGGCGCGACGGTTTTGGTGGTGGGGAGTACTACCGGCGCGACAACTGACGCAGAAGGCGTATACCGGCTAAGTGTAAGCCCCGGTGTTTATAACCTACGCTTCAGTTTTGTCGGCTACGAAGCGCTGACGTTGCCGGTGACTATTCCGGCTGGTGAGCCGGTAACGCTCGATGCCGCCATTCAGGAATCGTCGTCGCGGCTTAACGAAGTCGTCGTTGTCGGGTCGCGGGCGGCTACGGCACGAACCAACATACAAACGGTTGCGCCAGTTGACGTGATCAGTACGAAAGATCTGAAAGGATTTGCGCAGACAGACGTTAGTCAGATTCTAAACTTCGTCGCGCCTTCGTTCAACTCGAATCGGCAAACCGTAACTGACGGTACCGACCACGTCGATCCAGCTTCGCTGCGGGGTCTTGGCCCCGATCAGGTTCTGGTGCTGGTTAATGGTAAACGGCGGCATACAACAGCGCTGGTTAATATCAACGGTTCGGTGGGGCGTGGTTCAGTCGGTACCGACATGAATGCCATTCCGGTGGCGGCTATCGAACGGATCGAAGTGCTGCGCGATGGGGCCGCTGCGCAGTATGGTTCCGATGCCATTGCAGGCGTTATCAACGTCGTCCTGAAAAAGAATTACACGGGGTTGACGGCATCGCTGACGGCCGGACAGAGTTTCACGAATATGAAATACGACGTACCACTTGTTGGGGGTGGTACAGAGCAGCGTAGTCAATCCCTGCGCGATGGGGGCGTATTGCAGTTCGACTTTTCGAAAGGGTTTCGGCTGGGTAAGGGTAGCCTGACAGTAGCCGGACAGGTGCAGGAGCGCGGACGTACGAACCGTAGTGGCCCTGATAATGCCCCGACGGAATATCTGGGTGCGGCTGGTGGTTTTCCCTCGACACCTACAGGCCAAAATCAGAATGACTTCCGCAGTAAACTTATCGCCGACGATCAGACACTCATTGCCCAGCGGGGCTACAACCGGCAGAATATGATTATCGGTAATTCATCGGCCCGTAACTATGGTCTGTTCGTCAACGGGAGTTTGCCCGTTGGGGTCAACGGTAATCTGTATTTTACAGCGGGCGCTTCATTCCGTACGGGCACGGGCTACGGCAACAATCGGGTTCCGGCATCGCGTGCACAACAGCCACTGAATGCTGACGGCTCACTGTACTATCCCGACGGGTTTTTGCCTGCTATCCAGTCGAAAATCAACGATCAGTCCCTACTGGTTGGCTACAAAACCAAGCTGGGTCAGTGGAACATGGACCTGAGTAACACCTTCGGTCGTAACTCGTTTCGGTTCGACGTCTTAAATTCCGCCAACGCGTCATTGCCCAATAGTAACACGCAGCAAACGGAGTTCTATGCGGGTAAACTGCTGTTCAATCAGAACACGACTAACCTCGACTTTTCGCGGCTTTACGCTCAGGTTGGCGCGATCACGGGACTGAATCTGGCGGCTGGTGCTGAATATCGGCGCGATCAGTTTCAGATCGAAGCGGGCGAACCCAATTCGTACATCGGTGCCAGCATCGGCAAGACTGTTCCGACTGCGCCGTTTACCATTGGCGGTACGTCGCCCGGTACGACGCTGGCGCTGCCTGGCTCGCAGGTGTTTCCTGGCTACCAGCCTACCGATGCGATCAATGCTAGCCGGCACAACGTCAGCCTGTATGCCGACGTAGAGGGCGAACTGTTCCGGCGACTGCTGCTTGATCTGGCGGGTCGCTACGAGAACTATTCGGATTTCGGCTCGAAACTGACTGGTAAACTGGCGGGTCGCCTGCGCCTGATCGATGCGCTCAATATTCGTGGTGCCATCAGTACTGGTTTCCGGGCACCGAGTCTGCATCAGCGGTACTTCCAGAATACGAGCACGCAGTTTGTGAGCGGTAACCCGTCAAATACGCTGACTGTAAACAATGAAAATCCGATTGCCCGTCAGGTTATTGGCGTGAACGCGCTGAAGCCCGAAACGTCGGTCAACTATACGCTAGGGCTGACGAGTCAGATCGGCCGGCAATTCACCATTACAATCGATGCATACCTAATCGACATCAACGACCGGATTCTGTACTCGGGTGCGTTCAGCCGGTCGGTGCTGGGTTTTGGCGCTAACGACTACGTGGGGATTAACAACGTCCGGTTCTTTGCTAACGCGGCTAATACCCGCACGAAAGGAATTGACATCGTGGCAACGGAGCGCCTGAAAGCCGGGCCGGGTCAACTAACGCTGACAGCCGCTATTAACTTCAACCAGAATAAAGTGCTGTCAATTAATCCATCGGATGTGATCAACAGCCCAGCTAACAATGAAAATAAAGGCGGTAACCCGGATACGTGGTTCCGCAATATCTTCTTCGACCGGTCGCAGGTAGCCTTGCTCGAAACCGGACAGCCGCAGAACAAGATCAATCTGAGTGCGTCGTATACGATCGGTAAATTCGACCTGACATTGCGGACCGTACGCTTCGGTTCGGTCACGAACAAAACGAATCTTGATCCCTACGCGAAAAACGCCAGTGGAGCCTACTACAATTCGCAGTTTGCCCGTACTGAAAGCGGTGACCCGTACATCGATCAGACGTTCAATCCAATTTGGGTTACTGACCTGACGGCAAATTACCGGTTTACGAAAGCCATCAGTCTGTCGCTAGGGGCCAACAACCTGTTCGATGTGTATCCCGATCAACTTTACATCGATCCCCGTAACGCGTTGGGTACGCTCGACTATGCATCGGGTCGTGACGCGTCGAATCGGGGCCGGTTCCTGTTCGGGTCTAATCAGGGGGGCTTCAACGGTCGCTTTCTGTTCGCCCGCCTGACTGCATCGTTCTAGTAGAGACGTGACCCTTCACGTCTCAGCACCCGGATGGTAATCAGACCGGATGGGTATTGCGACCGTACAGAAACCATCCGGTGTACTACCTATCCGCCGGTGAGACGCGAAGGGTCGCGTCTCTACAACACAGAACGACCATCCATAAACGGATGGTCGTTCTGTGTTTTGGCGGTAACTTGCTTATTCACTCGGCTGTAAACCGTGCGCCAGACCGGGCCATATCGGTCGCCGGATCCTATAAATCGAAAACGGAAAACTGTGAATCTTCCCAACAAGTTGCCCCGCGTGGGTACGACCATCTTTACCGTTATGTCGCAACTGGCGACGGAGACGGGCGCATTGAATTTGTCGCAGGGGTTTCCGGGCTTCGACTGCGATCCGGCGCTGACCGCGCTGGTCAACGAACACATGCGGGCGGGACGTAACCAGTACGCGCCAATGACAGGGGTACCGCTATTGCGGGAGCGGCTGGCGGAGAAAACACGGGCACATTATGGCGTTAGTTATAATCCGGATACGGAAGTTACCGTTGTGTCGGGGGCAACGGAAGCCATCTTTGCTGCCGTTACTGCCATCGTGCAGCCGGGGGATGAGGTAATCGTGCTCGAACCGGCCTACGATAGCTATGTTCCGGCTATTGAACTGAATGGGGGCATTCCGGTCTATGTTACCCTAACCCCGCCCGACTATAGCGTCGACTGGTCGGCGGTGGAAGCGGCTATAACCGAGCGAACGCGGCTGATTATGGTCAATACACCGCACAATCCGACGGGCTACTGCTGGACCCGCGATGATTTGGATCAGCTGGCCCGGCTGGTACAGGACCGCGACATCTGGCTGGTTAGTGACGAAGTGTACGAGCATATTCTGTTCGACGGTCGAACGCATCAGTCGCTGATGACGCATCCGGCACTACGGGAGCGGACGTTTATCGTTGGGTCGTTTGGGAAGACGTTTCACATCACCGGCTGGAAAATCGGCTATTGCCTGGCCCCGGCTCTACTGACGGCTGCGTTTCGTAAAATCCATCAGTATGTGACGTTCAGCACGGTTACGCCCATGCAGTTCGCACTGGCCGACTACCTGGGTGAGCCGTCGCATTATCAGCAACTGCCAGCGTTCTACCAGCGGAAACGCGACCTGTTTCTGGCAGGTATTGCCAACAGTCGCTTCCGGTTTACACCCGCTGAAGGTAGCTTTTTTCAGTGTGTTTCGTACGATGCTATCACTACCGAGCCAGACTATGAGCTGGCTGTTCGGCTGACGAAAGAGATCGGCGTAGCTTCCATTCCGATATCAGTATTCTATCATCAGCAGAACGACTATCACATTCTCCGCTACTGTTTCGCTAAAACAGACGACGTTATTCAGGAAGCTGCTGCGCGACTGTGTAAGCTGTAGCCTATACCTCCAGGTCTGGATAGTAGACCCAGTATCGTTTTGGGTAGTCTGGACCGGCCCGTGTAGCCCGGACGTGGACGTCCGGGTGCCCGTTAGGGCAACTACGTCAGGCAGCTAGCTTTCTCGGTCGCTATCGCGCCCACCCGGACGTGGACGTCCAGGCTACACAGGGCGTGGGGTACACTACTTCGGTCCCATGCGGATGGCACCATCCAGGCGAATGACTTCGCCGTTGAGCATCGGATTTTCGATGATGCTTCTTGCCAGTTGCGCATACTCCATCGGGCGACCCAACCGGGAGGGGAACGGCACCTGCTGCCCCAACGATAGTCTTGCTTCTTCGGGTAACGATGTCAGCAAGGGCGTTTCGAACAAACCAGGCGCAATAGTCATGACGCGAATGCCTGACCGGGCCAGATCGCGGGCAATGGGGAGTGTCATTCCGACAATACCGCCTTTGGATGCCGAATAAGCTGCCTGTCCCATCTGTCCGTCATAGGCTGCGACCGAGGCTGTGTTGATAATGACACCCCGTTCGCCTTCGGTATTGGGTTCATTTCGCTCCATGGTTAGCGCCGACAGTCGAATAGCGTTGAACGTACCGATCAGGTTGACAGCAATAACTTTCTGAAACGCGGCCAGCGAGTGAGCACCATACACACCGTCGACCTTGCCGAGTGTTTTGCGCGCTTCGGCAACACCTGCGCAGTTGACGTTGATGTGCAGCCCGCCGAACGTATCGACGGCCCGATTGATCGCTGCCTGTATGTCGCTTTCGTCGGTGACGTTGGTCAGGCAAAAGCGGACCTGCTTGCCCAGTTCGTCGGCCAGGGCATAGCCACGTTCCTGGTTCAGGTCGGCGATAATAATGTTGGCACCCTGTCCGGCCAACATCCGAACGGTAGCCTCGCCGAGTCCCGATGCGCCCCCGGTTACCAGAGCGGTTATATTGGTAAAGTTCATGTACAGTGCGTTAAAGCAACAGAAAACTCATAGAATCGCCATCAGTTCGCGCCAGTGCCCAATGGTGTACGTGGGCAACTCATCGACGGGCGTACCGATCTGATCGTAAAACAGCGTATCGAGCCCGGCGCGTTTGCCACCCAGAATGTCGGCTTCGTAATTGTCTCCAATCATCAGGCTTTCCGACGCATTGGCACCGCTGATGTCGAGCGCGTACCGAAAGATTGTTGGGTCGGGCTTCTTGGCGTTGACTACCCCATTAGTGACGACATGCTCGAAGTAGTGCGTGATACCCGCGCTTGCCAGCTTGATCGCCTGGATATCCGCGAAGCCGTTGGTGATGATATGCAGCTGATAGCGGTGTTGCAGGTAGTCGAGTATTTCCTGCGCCGACTCCAGCAAATGTTTTTTGCGGGGGAGCAGTTGCAGGTACTCGTCGTTCATGGCCACGTGTATATTCCCGCAGTCGACACCCATGGCCTGAAAGACCATTGGAAAGCGGTTTTCACGGATGTAGCCGTGAGTAATCAGATTTTTGTCGTAGTCGGCCCAGAGCTGTTTATTGATCCGAATAAAATGGCTGCTGAATGCATCGACCGATGAAATACCGAGTTCGGCCAGCGCAAAGGTGTCGTAGAGTTCCGCAATCGACTCGGCGGAGTTGCGGTCGAAATCCCAGAGCGTATGGTCAAGGTCGAAAAAAAGGTGCTTGTAAGGGGCAGGCATTTCGGTTTACAGTTTTCGGTTCACAGCGGTAACAGCCACCCCATGGCGGCCGCCACAAAAGTACGTGTGTGACTTGTTACTTCTTTGCGACGACCATCGCGCGGCCGGGCAGGGTGCGATACCAGATTGTTTTGTGTTTTTTTAGGCCCGCCTGCTGCTGCCAGCTTTCGATTTCGGCGATGGAATAGTTGCCTGCCGTGCTGCTTAGCCCGTAGAACAGATCAGTACTACTACCAATCAGTTCGGGCTTGCTGCCGGTTTCAGGCCGGATAAATTCGTTGACGATGAACACGCCCCCCGGCCGTAGCGCCTTTGTTACCTTGTTGGTAACCTGTTGATTCTGATCGGGGGTAAAGTGATGCGCCAGACTCGACAGCAGAATAATGTCGTAAGCGTCGGTGCCGAACTCATCGGTCAGGGCGTTGCCGGACTGATACTGTACCCGATCGCCCAGACCCTGTCGCTCGAGTAATGGGCGGGCTTTTTCGATAGCTGGTGGTAAATCGAGAATCGTTGAGGTCAGGGCGGGCAATCGTTTGCAGAGGGATACCGAATGCTGTCCATGCGAGCCGCCGATGTCGAGCATGCGCGTTGCCGTTTTCGGAACTGGTGCCCGTCGACCAAACTCTTTTGCTTCGGTGCTCGTGGCCGCAACCATCGCTTCCTGGTAGTACTGCCACTCCTCGGTCGACAGCGTGTCATGGTAGTGAATTCCCTTGCCGGTTTGCAGGTAGTCGCCCAAGTGATCGAGCCAGTGCCAAGCCACGCGGTTGTTGAACACCATCATACCATGCACCGACATTGGGTCGTCAGGAAAGGCGAACCGGCGGGCCATAGGTGTTAGTGTAAACTGCTCATTTTTATAGGTGAAATAGTCCATTGCAGTCAGCAGACCCAGCAATTCACCCAGCGCCTTGCGATTCAGTCCCGACGTTTCTGTCAGCTGATCGAGCGTCTGTGGACCGGCGCCGGCTGCTCTAAATACCCCTTTGTCGGCGGCTTCCAGCACCGCCTTAGCCATAACGGGCATTACCTGTGCATGCAACAGGGGGACGGGGGCAAGATTAGCCAGCTTAACCAGCCACTCCAGTGGATTTTCAGTCGAGATCGTTAACTGCATAGCGATTTGTGTACAGACGCAACAGATTGCCGCACCGGCTGCGACCGTGGCGCGGACTGGTCTCTACAGAAACCATTTATGCAGGGCTATTGATTTATCGATTGCTGCGAAACGACCCGATGCAGCTCGCTCCAGGCCTGATTCAGCCGCTGTTCGATGCGTTGCCAGTCGGCTTCGGTAGCGCCCCGGCCAGCCTCATCGCACAACCGCATGGCGTCGGCACGGAGTTGCCCGTAGCGGGTAAACCTGGCTATCGGTTGTCGGTATAGCACAGCCGCCGTTGAGTCGAGAGCATCGGCAAGGTCGGCGTAGGAATAGCGGTTGCGCTGCCGGTGAACAATCCACCAGTTGAGTTCTTCGCGGGCCATGTCTGGTATCGTGAATGATTCGACGGTCAATTCCTGAATGTCGCCGTAGTAGGTCGTCAGTTCAGGCAAGGCCTGTTGATAATCGGCATTCGACTGACCTCGTTTGAACACGAAAGCGGCTTTGGTAGCCTGAAACCCCAGCGTGAACGAACGCCAGAAGGGCGCCTGGAATTGCTGTCGTAGTCCGCCTGCCAGTTGCCAGAATAACAGTACCGGATTCCTGTCATAATACGACCGCCACATCGCCGTTTCCAGCCGGGCCACGGCCGTTGGGTCGAACTGACGAATACTGTGTTTTCGCGGAATAAATAAGTCGCTAGCTATCCATAAGGCCAGTACCATTACCCCAAAAAACCATATAGCACGGTTCGTCATAAATCAAGGGAAGAGACAGGTTTGATTATCCTCAGACCTATAAACGGTTTGCGGGGGGTAAGTAGCCGAAATCCACCATTTACTACATTAAATAGACTGTGACATTTAAATTATATTTAATTAATTGCCTAAAAATGAGTTTCTTGTGTCAAGAAAAGAAAATGAATTTATAAGAATGGGGGGATGGTACGGTTTAGCAACGGAGGCAAAGTCATTGGTGTGCTAAACGAATCGAAGAACGACGGCGTACAAATTCGTCAGCACGTGTATAGCGGGAAAGTCTTCCAGCAATGGAGGATGCAGCTTAAGACCGACGGCTATTATCAGCTCGCTACTGCTACTAGTAATAAAGTGTTCTGACATGTATGGGGGGCTACCAACGACGGGGCAAATCTGAGCCAGTGGACGTCTACGGGAGGGCGGAATCAATAGTTGAAAATTGCACTCGATGCGCAGGGTTATTATACATTTACTGCCTGCCATTCTGGAAAAACGATGGATTAGAGAGAATCTAGCTTAACCGATACTGCAAAGAGTATTCAGTGGTCAGCTACCAGTATACAGAATCAGCAATGGCTGCTCAATGCTGTAGGCTGTTCGACTTTTGGCAGCCGGGTAGGTATTACTGATTGCAGGTCTGTATTGTGTCCCAATCCGACGCAGATGCAGGTAAAAGCAGACGTATAGGCTGCCTGGGGGCAACACGCCAGTATAACGCTTAGTGATCTTCGAGGTAAAGCGGTGTATCGCTGACTGATTGATACCGTGGCCGAGCCTTATCATTTCATCACGACCAGTTAGTATACCGCAGAAATTTACCTTGTTTTGATCGAAGTGGCTGAGAAACCCAAAGCCGCATACATCAGTGGCCCCGGTAGTAATGAAGGGATACGTTACTACCGGGGCCACTGATGTATTGGGACTACTGCTTACTTCTTTTTTGCCATTACTTTCGGTGAAGCGTTCATACCAGCGTTCGTTTGCGTCATCGTAACCGGGTCCCAATTGACGACTTTCTGGGTGAAGTAGCTTTCGTTACAGGCCAGAACCGGCGCTGCCGCCCGGAAGCCAAAGACGGGATCCTCGATCGTTCCCTGACTACCAGCCCTGACGTTTTTAAAGAAGTCGGCGAAGTGATTGGCATGCGGATCGTCGTCTTTGGGCGACTCAAACCGGACTTCTTTCACGGGTTCCGCTTTGCGCGTGTCGGGTGGGTACTTCGCGTCGTACTGTTTGACGAATTCCTGCTGAACGGGTTCGGTAAACGTAAAGAAACTGTCGTAACCGCCGTAGCCGGGGGCAATGGGTAGTCTCTTCTTGGTCAGGATCAGGTTATT
>JAKONH010000414.1 GCA_022702045.1 Spirosomataceae bacterium | reverse complement strand
CATGGGCTATCATCGTGCGGATGGCAGCGTCGGTACGCGTAACTACTGGCTGGTTGTGCCGCTGGTGTTCTGCGAAAATCGGAACGTGCTGATTTTGAAAGATGCATTCGAGCGCGAACTCGGTTACGCCCAGCCCGAAACGTACCGCGAACAGGTACACGAACTGCTGAGTCTGTATAAGGCGGGTGATCTGGACATCATCAAAAAGATGGCACCCTTCGTTGACGAGTCGCAAAACCGGACGTTGCCCCACACGACGAACGACAAGCGCCCGTTTAAAAATGTCGACGGTATCAAGTTCCTGACACATGAAATGGGCTGTGGCGGTACCCGGCAGGATTCCAATGCGCTCGGTGCGCTGCTGGCAGGTTTCATCAACAACCCCAACGTTGCCGGGGCAACTATCCTTAGCTTGGGCTGTCAGCACTTGCAGGCCAATATTATCGAGCAGGAAATCCGACGCTATAATCCTACATTCGACAAACCGCTGTTGATCTTCGAACAACAGGCCGGTACGGAGTATGCGCTGATGGCGCAGGCGGTGAAAGAAACGTTTTTGGGCCTGGCCGAAATCAACAAGCTGGAACGAAAGCCGGCCCCACTGAGCGCGCTGACGATCGGGTTGAAATGTGGCGGGTCGGATGGTTTTTCGGGTATATCGGCCAACCCCGCTCTGGGGCATCTGTCGGATGTCATGGCCACGCTGGGTGGTAAAACCGTACTGGCTGAATTTCCCGAACTAAATGGTGTCGAGCAGGAGCTGATCAATCGTACCGTCGATCCGGCCGATGCGCAGAAGTTCATTGACCTGATGGGTACCTACTCGGCACAGGCACAGGCCGTCGGGTCGGGTTTCGACATGAATCCGTCGCCCGGTAATATCAAAGACGGGCTGATTACCGATGCCATCAAATCGGCGGGCGCAGCCAAGAAAGGCGGTAACTCGCCCGTCGTCGACGTCCTCGACTACACAGAACCGGCTGTACGACCCGGCCTGAGTCTGCTTTGCACACCTGGTAACGATGTCGAAGCAACGACGGGTATGGCGGGGTCGGGTACCAACGTTATTCTGTTTACTACCGGTCTTGGTACACCCACCGGTAATCCCGTCTGCCCGGTGGTGAAAGTGGCCACCAACACGAAGCTGAAAATCCGGATGCCCGACGTCATCGACTTCGATTGCGGACCCATCATCGACGGTGAACAAACCATCGAGCAAAGCGCCGATAACCTGCTGGAATACATCGTCCGGCTGGCGTCCGGCGAAGAAATTACCAAAGCCGAACAACTCGGTCAGGACGACTTTATCCCCTGGAAGCGGGGCGTTTCACTCTAAATTTTGAATGGTATACTGATAGAATGATTGAATGGGCTGACGCGTAGCATTCAATTATTCTGTCAGTCTACCATTCAATCGTCAACTATGTTCTCCTTAGAAAATAAAACGGCCATCGTTACGGGTGGGGCCAGTGGTATCGGGCTGGCGATTACGCAGGCATTTGCCAAAGCGGGTGCAACGGTACACATCCTTGAACTCAACGAGCAGCTTGCCCAACAGGTTGTTGAGTCGATCAAGGCCGACGGTGGGAACGCCCAGGCGCACACGGTCGACGTATCGGATCAGGCGCAGGTGATCGCCGTGATCGGACAGATTGCAGCCGACGGGCCGCTAAATATTCTGGTCAATAACGCGGGGGTAGCGCACGTCGGGAAGGCCGACACGACAGCCGAAGCTGATTTTGACCGGATTTTCCGTATCAACGTCAAGGGCGTTTACAACTGTCTGTTTGCAACCATTCCGCACCTGAAAGCGGCCGGGGGCGGGGTTATTCTGAACATGGCTTCGGTGGCTTCGTCGGTCGGTATTCCGGACCGTTTTGCCTACTCGATGAGCAAAGGGGCCGTGCTAACAATGACGCTGTCGGTGGCGAAAGACTACCTGGCCGACAATATTCGTTGCAACTGCATTTCGCCCGCGCGGGTACACACGCCCTTTGTCGATGGTTTTCTGGCAAAGAATTACCCCGGTCAGGAAGACGAGATGTTTGCCAAGTTGTCGAAAACGCAGCCCATCGGCCGTATGGCGCAACCGCAGGAAGTTGGCGCACTAGCTCTGTACCTTTGCTCCGACGAAGCGGGCTTCGTAACCGGTTGTGACTACCCCCTCGACGGTGGATTTATCCGGTTGAATAATTAGGTATACCATCCGGTGCACGTAGAGACGCAACCCTTTGCGTCTCTATATGCGTCAGCCCAAACCATCCGGTAGGTGAGACGCAAAGGGTTGCGTCTCTACGTGCGTCAGCCAGGGCCGTCCGATGTGTAGAGACGCAATCCTTTGCATCTCCTCGCGTCAGCCCAAACCATCCGGTTGAATAGCTATCCGGTCGGTGAGACGCAACGGATTGCGTCTCTACAAATACCAGCCCAAACCAGCCAAATTACACCACTACTCGGTATGCGTCACCTCAAACCAGTTACCGATTGATATACTGAACGGTGGCCGAAGAACTGGTCAGCGTTACTTTCGACACAGCGCCGTAATCGAGGTTGAGCCGATACGCGTTTTGCAGCGGTAGGTCCAGAAACAGGCAAAGCAACGTTCGGATCACCCCGCCGTGCGACACGATGAGTACCGGCCCATTATGGCCCGTCTGAGTCAGGGGTAATATGCTATCGTGCCAGAATGCCCGCACCCGGGCTGATAGATCGCCGAAATTCTCACCGTTGGGCGTTGGAATCGTAACAAAATCTGAGCGCCAGGTGGCCAGGGCGTCGGCGTCGATCTCAGTCCAGGGGGTCATTTCCCAGTCGCCAAAGAAGAACTCTTTCAGCCGGTCGTCGGACCGGACAAGAGGGCGGTGGGTACCAGCGAGGGCAGTCTGACCCGGTGCCGTTTCGATGGAGCTACCGGTCGTCAGCGACTTTACCAGATCGTCGGCCAGCCGGCGACAACGGGAGAGGGGTGAGGTAAAAATAACGGCCGGTGCCGGGGGCAGATGACGGATCAGATGATCGCGCTGCTCGGCGTATGACTCGCTTAAGGCCACATCCGACTGTCCATAGGCGACGCTACGCCCCACGGCCACTTCGGTATGGCGAACCAGGTAGATATCCACGTAATACGGTTTTCAGTTTATAGTATACGGTTTACGCCACCCAGCGGGTACAAACAAAGGCTGTGGTAAAACCAGCCACCGTAAACTAGTATACCGTAAACCGAAAACCTTACAAAGTGTCTTTGGCTACGTTTAAGTAGACAGATTTTTTCAGATAATCTTCATTAGGGGCGTACACAAACAGGCAGGAACCGTCTTTAACGGCCAGAATGATCGGTTTCGACAGGGCGTATGGTACCGCGGGGCACCCCTCGCTCCACCCCAGTCGGCCTTTTAGTCGCACGGTGTCTTCGCAGACGTAACCGGCTCCATGCAGCACAATGTTTCGGTCCTGTACGTTGCTGTTAAATCCTTTCTCCAGTCCTTTCAACTGCAGCGACAGGCCGTGTTTACCCATGTACGTGCCCAACGTGCGGTAAAAGCCCAGACTGGTTTGCCAGGAGGACGGCGTATTGGAAAAGCGTTCCGGGACGAGTCCGCCCGAATTACGCCCGTGCGCAACGTAGGTATTGAACAGCAGTTTCCGCGCTTTCAGGTCGATGACGTACAGCCGCTTCTGCGTCGAGGGCTGACTCATGTCGGCAATAGTCAGCACGGGGTGCCGGTTACCAAGATTACGTCGACCCGTGAGGGCATACTCGAAGACGGTCTGTGCCAGACCAGCCTCTTCCAGACCCAGTTCGTTGTAAAGCGGATTGTCGGGTAAGGCTGGTGCGGCCGCTGCTGTCAGGTGCGGCTGCTGTTCGGTGGTGGAAGCGGGCGCTGAGCTACAGGCATATGCCAGCCCGGCGGCCACCAGCAACACCCCAAATTTCGTACAGGTAAGCATAGACGAGACAAGTAACTGACAAACGCACCAAACAGCCGCGTTGTCAGTTTAGCATGACGAAACTACACCTTTTTGAGCAGCTATCCGCTATGTCATCGTACGAAGAATCGGTCCGCACTGAGCTAACACAGTGGCAGCAGGACATGCAGCGTAATCCCTCGGCCTTTGGACGAGTATCGTCGGCCGTACAGCGTCGGGTCAATCGGTTGATCCCGCGTCGCGTGCATCAGGTTGTGACGGCGGCCATCAAACAGATGACGCGGGTCATGCTGTTCGGTGCCGAAGCGCTGAACAGACCACCCGTGCTAGAGCAGACATTACCGCAGCGTGAAATGGCCGCCGTAGCTCGTATCGATTTTTACAAGCGGGCTGGTGCGGCCGAAGGGGGTGTCACGGGGGCGGGCGGCCTGCTGATGGGACTGGCTGACTTTCCGCTGTTGATGGGCCTGAAGATGAAGCTACTGTTCGAGATTGCTGCGCTTTACGGGTATACCACCCGCGACTACCGCGAACGGGTTTTCATGCTCTATGTCTTCCAGCTTGCTTTTTCGAGTCAGGAACGTCGGCAGGTCGTTTACCAGCACATTGCCAACTGGCCCGCGCACAGTGCTCAACTGCCCGCTGACATCCATCAGTTCGACTGGCTGACGTTCCAGCAGGAATACCGCGATTATATTGATCTGGTAAAAATGGCGCAGCTGATACCGGGTGTCGGGGCTGTAGTAGGTATCGTCGCCAATTACCGCCTGATCGATCAACTGGGCCATACCGCCATGAACGCCTATCGGATGCGGTGGGAGGCTGAAGGCAAGCTGTAAACCCGTCTACAACCGATACACGGCCTGAAGCTGTAAGCCCAGTTCGAATGAAGGGCTGAAGGCGGTAGCTCCGCCAAAACGACCGACAGTATAGGCGAGGGTGGGTTGAACAATCAGGGCGTACCGGTCGGTGAGCTGATAATAACAACCTACGCCGAGCTGGGCCGAAAACGTCGGGTTGAGCGTATTACGGACGCGTAATTGCTGCGTTGCTTCACCAGCCCGGGTTGCCAGCAGATGTGTTGCTAAGGGTAAGTCGGTGAGCAGGGAAAGTGAAAAATAAGGGGACAGCGGTTTTGACGAGGACCGATAATTGATCGCTACCGGCAGGCGTATCGACCGGCTGCTAACCCGCGTCGAGCCTTCGCCGGCTATAGGTAGCCTCTCCTGCCACATGCTTAGTTGTTGATAGAGCAAACCCGTACTAAACGTCCAGCCGGGGGCGTAGGTGTACAACAGAGAACCACCAACGGTGAAGCCCGCTGCGCTACGCTGCCCCGCCAGATGCACGGGTTCGACAATCTGCCCGTCGCTGGTAGGGTAGAGTGTTTGCCGGGCGTAGTTCGTGGTCGTGTAGATCGGCGCGACAACTGCCGAGAGGGCCAGGCTGCGCTGACCAACCGCAGCAGATACCAGCAGCAGTTGACTACCAGCGACAAGCCATAAAAGTCGGTTTAGAAGTCTCATCAGGTGAAGTAAACCAAAAAAAGGATGCTGACTCATAGCCAGCATCCTTTTTTGCGTTTGTAGTTTGTAAGTAGCAAACGCTGCGAATAATAGCGGTGACAGCCATCAACTGCAACCCATGAACTACAGACTACTACCCTATTTCATATCTTTTTTTATTGTGGTGATACGCTCCAGATGGCCCTTGACAACCGATGCCGTCTGCGTGGCAAACGCCTTCAGATCAGGATCTTTTAAGTCTTTCGATGCTTTATCGAACAGGTCCACGTCATCCTCGTGGTCGTCAGCCATCATATCGACGTATTTCTTGTCGAACTCTTTCCCTGACAGCTTGGCGAGTTCATCAACATGCTTCTGCTGTTCTTCACCCATTGCGCTGGGCAGGGTGATATTCTTGCTGGTAGCGATGCTTTTCAACTCTTCGCTGGCTTTGCCGTGATCCTTAACCATCATGGCACCGAAGTCTTTCACTGCCTGACTCGTTCCTTTTTCCTCCGCCATCTTGCCGGCGGCTATTTCCAACATGCTCCCGTTTGCGGCTTTGACGGCAAACTCCGTCCCGTCTTCCGAAACAGACGTCATCTTGTCGTCGACCTTTTGTTCGTTCATGTCTTCAGCCCGTTCGGTGCTGTCTTTCTTTTCACTTCCGCACGATTGTACGGTCAGGCCACTAGCTACCAGGAAGGCCAATAAGATCACCTTTTTCATTGTTGCGCTGATTAATTAGGTTTTGTCTATTGTCAGTAAATCAACCTTAGCCTGTAGGGAATGTTTAGAATGCTCTTATTCGGGTATACGAAGCCGCAATTTGCTTGAAATACAAGCTAGGCTTTTGCCTGTTTGGGCTGCGATACCGACGTTACCAGTTTCCCCAGCGTAAGCCCCTGACCGATGATGGAGAACAGCACCAGACAGTAGCAACTTGCCAGAATCAACTCTTTATGCGATGAGTCTGGTAGCGACAGCGCCAGAGCTATCGAAATACCACCCCGAAGGCCCGCCCACGTCAGAATACGCAGGCTGCCGGGTGTTTGTTTTTCCCGCCGGAACTGAAGTAGAAACGGCAGGGCAATGCTCAGTCCACGAGCCAGTACCATCAGCGGGATGCTGAGCAGACCAATAAGCAAATAGTTCGACAAAACCGGCAGCACAACAATCTGCAACCCGATCATGACGAACAGAATGGTGTTGAGCATTTCGTCGATCAGGTGCCAGAACCGGTTCAGGTACGCTTTGGGGGAGTTCTCCGCTTTCGAGTCGGACAACCGGGTGCCCAGGAACAGACCGGCGGCAACTTCGGCAAGGGGTACCGACGCGTGAACCGCACTTGTAAAGACCGACAGGATCATGACCAGTGCTATTGACAGCAGGACAACGGTCTGGAAATCATCGGTGGCCTTGATCAGCCGATAGGCGACATAACCCAGGGCCAACCCCAGTGCGATACCGCCAATCACTTCACGGGCAAACAGGAGCATAGCGTCCGAGAAGCGAAAATCGACGTTTGGATCGGCTACTTCCTGCAACGATACAAACAGAACCAGCCCTACGCCGTCGTTGATGAGTGATTCACCGGTAATGATCGTTTCGAGTCGTTGGGGGATGGGTGACTGCCGCAAAACAGCGCCCACGGCCACCGGATCGGTAGGTGAAATCAGGGCGCCGAACATAAAACAAAAAATGAGCGGCATATCGATGTCCAGTGCTCTGGTGAGAAATAGAAACCCGAAGGCAAACAGCACGGTCGATAAAATGACGCCAACGGTTCCCAAAACCAGTATGGGCTTGAACTGAGCTTTCATGTCGTCGAAATCGACCTGAAGGGCCGCAGCGAACAGCAAAAAGCCCAGCATAATTTCCAGGAGTGTGCGGGAGAAGTCGATGCGTTCGGTGATATCGCGCAGCGATTCCGCAAAGGCTGATGATACATTCCCCATCACCAGCGATATAATCGTGACGATCGAGGCTAACACAACGATGCCAATCGTTCCCGGCAGGCGGATGAAACGGAGGTTGATATACGACAGCATGGCGCCGAGCGCCACTAGTATACTGACGGCAGTATAATTATCCATAAGCACGTAATTAGCGTAGTAATATTGAGTAAAGACAAAACAGCGTACCTAAATACAACTCGGTTATGCGCTATCTGTTTGGTAGTTCGCTACCGTATACCCTGCGCTATTCACGGACGGACTGTTATTTTTGGGGCCATTTATAATCCGTTTGTCGATGCTTTTTTTACTGTTGAGCGTACTGCTATCGGTACTACTACTGCTAAATTTTCGCTTGTTCCCGCGCTATAAAGTCGATACGTTTCAGGCGATCGTATTCAACTACCCAGTCTGTTTCCTGACGGGCTGGTTGCTGTTACCGACCGGCGAATCCGCGCTGGGACAAACGTTCAGTGTTGACTTTAGCCAAACCTGGACCTGGATGGCACTGGCGTTAGGCGTAGGTTTTATTGTAACGTTCCTGCTATCGGGTGCGTCGACGCAGCGAATGGGCATCACCGTGACGTCGCTGGCAAACAACCTGTCGCTCGTTATTCCGGTCTGCTTTAGCCTGTTCATCTTCAGCGACGGTAACTCAATGAGCTTTGATGTCTTGAATTACGTGGGGCTAGCGCTGGCCATTATTGCTGTAGCCCTAAGCACGTACCGCCCGGCTGCCCATGAAGCGGATAATAACCTGCCCGGCGAATCCACGCCCGGCGCGGATTCGCCCGCGCCTGGTGCTCTTGCGGCAGATCCAGGTCCGACACCTACCGTTGGGCGTCCCAGAAGTACAGGAGCCGTGCTGTTACCGATTGCCGTGTTTCTGTGCTATGGCGCGACAAATACGACGATCAACTACATGAACATCCACTACATTCCGTCGGTGGACAAAACCGTGCAGGTAACGCTGACGATGGTGATCGGTGCGATTGTGGCTGGCGCTGTAATGCTGCTCATACGGCTGGTGCGGGGACAGATACAGCTACAGGCGCGTAGCTTGCTTGGGGCCATCACATTGGGCGTACCAAACTTCCTCAGTTTCTACACACTGTTACTGGCCCTGTCGGCTTTTCGGGGGAACGGCGCATTTGTCTACCCACTTTACAACATCGGCGTTATTCTGGTCGCAGCTGCCGTTGCTGGTATCTTCTTCCGCGAAAAACTAAATACGGCCAACCGGATAGGACTCGGATTGGCCGTGCTGGCAATTGGGTTGCTGTCGTGGCAGCAGTTTATATAAAGGCTCATTTAGGCAAAGCTTCGGTACTGTCGGCCTTGCGCTTGGCGTCTTCTTTGGTTTTTTTCTTGAAGTAGCCACGTAGCAGGAAATTGTTTTGAGCCGCCTTCAAATCTTCATTCAGCAGTTGCGTCCCCAGGTTCAGGTTGCGCAGGGTAATGCGCAGGTTTGTTGCCGTTTCCTGATCGGTCAGCAGTACGCCCAGCGGGCTGTTGTTGTTGTTGAGTTTCTCCGATGCTCGGTTCAGGTTCTGCGATACTTCACCCAGTGTGCCAACGGTCTTGTCCGCATTGCTGGCAACGTTCTCCAGTTTACTGGCTGAGCGACTGAGTCGGCGGAAGACAGTTGTGTCGGTAACCAGTTCGTTCGCCAACGTACCTTTCGTGTTCAGCTTTGCCGCAAAGCGCGACACGGAACCGGTAATCGACGCGGTGTTGACCGATGCTTTTTCCAGGTTCGCCATGGCCATCTTGAAGTTGTTGGCCACCAGCGAATCCGTCAGCACCGCGCCGACGGTGCCTTTACCCCGCCGGATGTTGCCGACCAGCGCTTTAAAATCCTGCGTGACGCGCACGAGGTTCCGGTTGTTTTCCTGTAATGTCTCCAGAATCTGATCGGAGCTGAGCGCGGCAACCGTTTGCAGGCGGTCACCTTCCTCAATTTCAGGATGGCTGATAGTACCGCCCGTGATAACAACGATTTTGTTGCCGATCAGCCCGTCCGAGCCTATCGTAGCCTTCGCGTCTTTGCGGATGTATTGTTGCGAACTCTGCTCGACGTCCATGTCGACTTCGACCTGTGAATTGCCGAAGAAGCTGATGCGTTTGACGGTTCCAATCTTCACGCCCGAAAACCAGACGTTGTTACCGACTTTCAGACCGCTGATGTCGTTGAAAACGGCCATGATGCGAAGGCTGCGGGTGAAGCGTTTCTGCTGACCACCCAGCACGAAGACGCCGGCTACGAAAATGACAAGTCCTACCAGGACGAAGATGCCGACAGTGACCGAGCGTTTGGTTGATTCTGCACTCATTCGAGTTGATGCGTAGTGAATAGGTTGTTGGACAGCAGCATGCAGCCCGGTAAGAGGAAAACTACCAGTATGGGTGACTGGTTTAATTCACAAAGTTGTAATTGTAAAACTGTTGAACGCGTTCATCAGAATCGGCGAATACTTCGTCGAAGGTGCCGACGCGTTCAAACTTGCCGTCGAGCAGCATTGCCACCCGGTCGCCGGTCGTTTTGGCGCAGGTAAGGTCGTGGGTAATGATGATAGACGTAGCCTTGTAGCGCTCTTTCACTTCGTTGATGAGGTTGTTGATGTCGATGCAGGTGATGGGGTCCAGTCCGGCGGTGGGTTCGTCGTACAGCATGACCTCGGGTTTGAGAATCAGCGTGCGGGCGATACCGATCCGCTTACGTTGCCCCCCCGATAGCTCCGACGGCATCTGATTAATGGTCTGACTCAGCCCTACGTCGTCCAGCGCTTCTTCGACGGCCCGGTCGATCTCGGCCCGGCTCAGATTACGCACGTTACGCACCAGCGGAAACTCCAGGTTTTCCCGAATGCTCATGCTGTCGTAGAGTGCGCTGTTCTGAAATGAAAACCCAACTTTCTGCCGGAACTGATCCAGTTCACGTCCTTTCAGCTTCTCTACCTCCTGACCCAGCACCGATACGTAGCCAGAGTCCGGTTTTAGCAGCCCGACCAGAATCTTAATCAATACCGACTTGCCTGTTCCCGACCGTCCCAGCACTACCACGTTCTCGTTCTGATTAACCGTCAGATCGACGCCCTGCAATACGTGAAGATTGCCAAACGACTTTCGCAGGTTTTCGATAACAATGATAGCTTCGGAGGCCATGGTAGGATGATAGACTGATTGAGTGATTGAATGGTGGAATGACTGGATGATAAAATGACATGTAAATTGAATGTATTTGCTGCGTCAGCCTATTCAATCACTCAGTCATTCATTGATCTCAGCTTCCCCGTAGGGCGCCAATAATCTGAAGAGCGATCAGTTCTTCGATAAAGATGAGAAACATCGAGGTGACAACGGCCGCATTGGCAGCTTTACCAACACCTTCGGTACCTTTCGATGAATGAAATCCTTTATAACAACCAACTATACCGATCGTAAACCCAAAAAAGACGGACTTGAACAGCGATGCGAAAATGTCGAGAAACGTAACGGCGCCAAACACTTCCTGCATAAACGACGGGAAGCTGGTCTGCTCGTTTGCACTAATATTGATGAAGGCCCCGATCAGCGCGACAAAAATGGTGTAGAACGTCAGAATCGGAATAGTGAACGATGTGGCCAGAACGCGGCTGACGACCAGAAACTTGAACGGATCAGTACCGGACACTTCCATCGCGTCGATCTGTTCGGTGACGTTCATCGATCCCAGCTCGGCACCGATACTCGATCCTACTTTTCCGGCGGCAATCAGCGCCGTAACGAGTGGCCCCAGTGCCCGTACAATGGCAATCGCGATCAATGAGGGAAGCCAGGAAGTTGCCCCGAATTCAGACAGCGACGGTCGCGATTGGTTGGTAAAGACGATACCTGTGATAAAACCGGTCGTCGAGATCAGTAACAGGGAACGATAGCCCACTTCATAGCATTGCCGGACAATCTCACCAAACTCATAAGGGGGTAAAAGAGCTTCCCGAAAAAATCGACCCACAAACGCTGCTACATCGGCCAGGGATAAAAACAGACGGGTAAGCCGTCCCGGTTCGGCAGGTTTCTCGGGGGGTGGGGCGGGAGACGCTTTTGTGTCGGGTAGCATTCAGAAGCAGAGTAAGCAAACGGGCTGTCGGCAGGGTAGTAAACTGATTTGACTGCCCGGAAGTTTGCACCTGCAAATATAATGGGGAGTGGTTGAATGATAGAGTGACTGAGTGATTGAATAAACTGGCGAAAACAATTCAGTTATTCAATCACCCAATCAGTCAACTGCTAGTCGTCTGCAACGCTGATAACAGGAAGGCAGACCAGCCGACTGACTAAATGGACTAACACCATTCAATCACGCAATCAGCCTTTAAGCCGCTTGCGGCATTGGCGACAGAAAAGCAGAGTAATCACTGGGGCGCGACATCACCTCTTTGTAGACCAGCACCCGGAATAGGTAGTAGCGGGTTTCTCGGGGAAGCGTCATGCTGTAGTAATCGGCTTTGCCATTGCGCCGGAGCTGATTTTTCAGGTGACCCGGTCCGGCATTGTACGCAGCAGCTACCAGTGACCAGGAACCTAACTGATTGTACAGCGCCCGCAGGTATTTGCAGGCCGCTTCGGTTGCTTTCTTGGTGTTGAACCGCTCGTCGACGCCTTTGCCAACTTTCAGACCCAGCGCGCGTGCTGTACCGGGCATTAGCTGCCAGTAACCCGCAGCACCTGCCCGCGAAATGGCTCTAGGTTGTAAATCGCTCTCGGCAATGGGGACGTACCGGAAATCGTCGGGAATATCGTATTTCTCCATGATCGGTTCGATGATCGGGAAAAAGGCATTGGCGCGTTCGCGGAGGGCATCAAGCGAACGGGCCTGCGGGCGAAACAGCGTGAACACGTGTTTCCAGCGACTTACTACTTCATTCTGGTGAAACGGCATACACTCGCCACAGAAGTCAACATCCAGCAGAGGAAGTTCCGATTTGGTGGCGATCGGAATAAGCCGGGTGGCCGTAGCATCGGCCGGGGCAATCTGATTGGCTGAAGCCAGATTAGGAAGTAAAACGGGGGCCGCTGTTAACTTGGCGGCAATGGTAAGCGACGGGCGCAGGGCGGCCATCAATACCGAAAGTCCAACTCGTTTAAGCAAAACAGTTTATAGATGGTATTAGGAACTTAACGGCGAAAACCACCAGTTTAGTGCCATGACCGTCAGACGGATACGAGAGCTGACAGGTTCAGACTCAAGAAATCAGCTCGCTCGTCGATCAACTGACAGGTCGTATACAATCCCCGAAAATAGCGTATGAAACCAACGATAACCCTTGAATATTGCCCCAAATGCGGCTGGTTGCTGCGTTCGGCCTGGATGGCGCAGGAACTGCTGACGACCTTCACCGAAGACGTATACGGGGTGCTGCTACAGCCATCAGAAATCAGCGGGCGTTTTTCGGTGCGGGTCGATGAACAGGTCATTTTTGACCGAAAAACTGCCGGTCGGTTCCCTGACATCAAAGAGTTGAAGCAACTCGTCCGAGACGCGGTTGCCCCCGACAAATCATTGGGTCATTCCGACCGTAAAACGGCCTAGTTGTTCAGTAAATCAGGCGTCGATGTACAGTTCGAGCAAAGCATAGCTAAGACTTTTCCCGTGCGTGTCCATCGTCAGCGACGTTGTTACCCCGCCGGTCAGGGCCCGCTGGCAGACGAAGTGAAGCGCTGGCAGATTCGGTAGTTCGTACCGCGTGATGGGCCCGGTAATGATAGCCTGCAAATGCGCCTGTACGACCTCGGCCGTCACGCGGTCACGCAGGAGTGGATAGTCAGCCGGGTCATACGGAATCAGCGACAGGGTCAGTGTATTGCCTTTGTCACCCGCCCGGCTATGGGCGATATCATACAATTTGATGCTCATGCGTTGATCAGTGTAATGCGCGGGGTTACCTGGCTACGGTCGAGTAAGGTCGATACGATCCCGACGACTTCGTGTACGTATTTTCGGGCACCACCGCCACCCGCTGGTCCGTTGGTGTACAGGGCTTCGATTTCTTCGCCAACCAGTGCCGCCTGCTGCGCGGTCGTGGCCCGACCGGCTACCCGCAGTCGAATTTCGTAGGGATCGGGGGGCTGATTAAAGTTGGTACGGTGAACAGACGTACTGCCGATGTAGTCGACACGCAGGTCGCTGAACCGCTCCTGCAACCGTTCCTGTATGATGCTGCCGGCTAACTCGGCCCGACCCAGCGCATTCGCACCTGCATAGGAAATTTCGCCCTCACCGATGAAACCGCCATCGTAGCCTACACTTACTTTCAAGGTGTCCGGGCGGCTGTTTCCGCGCCCGCCCGTTGCGCTGATCTGATCGGGGCCAGTCTCCGCCAGGCGAACCTGCGTAAAGTCGGCTACCACGTCGGGCGTAATGTATTGGCTGGGGTCCATCACTTCGTAGAGTAGAGATAGG
>JAKONH010000413.1 GCA_022702045.1 Spirosomataceae bacterium | reverse complement strand
TCGATAAGAAATCCTGGATGGGTGGGGTTGAACCTATGCGAGCGAGCTATGGCAAGCTCATGATGTGGTTCTTCCTGATTTCAGACACATTCACGTTCTCAGCCCTGTTGGTTACGTACGGTCTGATTCGGTATAGCTATCCTGCCTGGGACCCGGCCGTCGATGGTGAGGTGTTCCAATTCTCAAATCAGTACTGGCCAACGCCTGAAGAAGTGTACAACGCTGTGCCCTTTTTACACGGTATCGATCTGCCGCTGATCTTTGTAGGCATCATGACATTTATACTGATCTTCAGCAGTGTGACGATGGTACTTGCTGTCGAAGCAGGTCACCGGATGGATCGGAAGGATGTTGAGAAGTACATGTTGTGGACAATTCTGGGTGGATTCACTTTTCTTGGAAGTCAGGCCTGGGAGTGGTCACACTTTATCCATGGTACGGAGACCGGTACAGTTATCAGTGAAATTGTAAATGGTCAGACGATTCAACGGACAATCTTTGGCGCTAACTTAGTAGAGAACCAATACGGTCCTCCTACCTTTGCTGACTTGTTCTTCTTCATTACAGGTTTCCATGGCACGCACGTTTTTAGTGGTGTAGTCTTGAACATTCTAATCTTCTATCGGGCAGCAACAGGCCTGTACGAACGCCGTGGTCATTACGAAATGGTGGAGAAAGTAGGTCTGTATTGGCACTTTGTCGATCTGGTGTGGGTATTTGTCTTCACCTTCTTCTATCTCGTATAACGTTTTTACTCACTACTGAAATGGCATCGCACCAACAGGCAACCGAACACTTACACGAAATACCTCCCGCTAATACAGGCGTGATCTGGCGGACGTTCTGGATTTTGGCAGCAATTACAGCTGTTGAGTTTACTCTAGCTTATTTTATGAAGCCTGGCGGCTTTCGGACGTCAATCTTTGTGGTAATGACATTGATCAAGGCGTTCTATATTGTCGGCGAGTTCATGCACTTGAAGCACGAAGTGAAGAGTTTGATTTGGGCAATCGTAGTACCAGTAATCTTTGTGATCTGGCTACTGGTCGCCCTGCTAAATGAAGGGGCTGCCATCTTTGTGGATCGTTGGTAAGCTAATTTTGGTTGTAGATAAGAAGATGACTCAATAGTCATTTTTGTATCGACACTAAATAGTACCATAGTTATGTCAAAACAATTGAAAGCCGGGATACTAGTTGCAACGCTGGTAGTCCCGGCTTTGCTGTATCTGTTTCTGCGGTTTGCTACCCAGAACCATTACGTACTACCGCGCTATTTACCACTTATCGATTCAGTGGCAGGCGGTCCTAAAATTGGGTGGGTCAAACTTGCCGATGGGAGTGAGGTTACTGATACGCTGTATCACCGGATTCCGCCTTTTAAGTTAATCGACCAGGATGGGGATACGGTTAATCAGTCTATCATAAAGGGAAAGCTGTACGTTGCGGATTTCTTCTTCACACGTTGCGGAACGATATGTCCAAAGATTTCTTCACAGCTTACGCGTGTTCAGGATATTTTCAGGGACAATACCACCATCAGGTTTCTGTCATTCTCTGTTGATCCTGAACACGACAGTCCCGCTAAGCTCAAGGAGTATGCGCAACGTTACGATGCCATCCCGGATAAATGGTATTTCCTAACGGGGAAGAAAGCGGACATTTATAATCTGGCCATGACCGGATTCTATTTGCCAGCTGTTGATGCTGGTGTGAAGGCCGGTAAGCCTGACGAAACTTTTATTCACAGCGAAAAGTTGGTTTTAGTAGATAAGGAAGGAATCGTTCGCGGATTTTATGACGGAACGGATAAGGAAGATGTAGACCGCCTAGTATTGGAAATCAGAGTCTTACTGGACATATACAGTAAGGAGTAAGTTTGATATATGGAAACGCTACAACCAGTACAGGAAAAGAAGGCGAATCGGCTCATCAATGTGCTATCCATCGCAATACCAGTGGCCGTTGCCGTGCTTCTGGGTGTCCGGCAGAAGGTAGATCTGGGTCATTGGACAACATACCTGACACACCTGAATGCGGTTATCAATTCGATTACGGCAATATTGCTGATTGCGGGTTTGTATTTCATAAAACAAAAGAATGTAGCCGCCCATCGGCGAACGATGCTTGCTGCCTTTGGACTCGGTACGCTATTTTTAGTTAGCTACGTACTGTATCATCTGACAAATGAATCAACTTCGTTTGGTGGGCAGGGCTGGCTACGCCCCGTATATTACTTCCTACTCGTTTCGCACATTGTTCTGTCTGTCGTTGTTGTATGGTTTGTGCTGCGGGCCGTCTACTTCGCGCTGAGTGGGCAGTTTACCCAACACGTAAAGGCAGTCAAATGGGCATTTCCAATCTGGCTATACGTTAGTATTACGGGGGTCGTCGTTTACTTCATGATTCGGCCCTATTACCTACATTAATTCACGTATTATGAAACGCTGGACAGTTGCACTGGTTATACTACTGCTGGTTGCTGCTCACACTGATCTATTGGCACAATGTGCTATGTGTCGGGGGACGGTCGAAAGCACGGTCAGCAATGGGCGGAGCGTGGTAGCTTCGCAGCTAAATATTGGCATCATGTATCTACTTGCCGCACCGTATCTGATCGTAACTGTGATCGGATATATGTGGTATCGGAACAGTAAACGCGAACATGGAAAACGTCTCGAAATTGCAGGCCGTGTCAAACGGGTTATGTCCTCGATGTAGGCAGGGGAAGATTTTCTGCAAACCATTCTATTCACCACGCGGCTTCGACGACATGTACGAACACTGCCCGCATTGCGGGCTGCGGTACGAGATAGAGCCTGGCTACTTTGTCGGAGCGATGTACGTAAGTTATGCGATTTCAGGTGGCGTCGCGTTGTTAATTGGCTTCCTTCTCTTTTACCTGGCTGGCGACCCTGAGGGCTGGGTCTATGCCGCTGTGGTATCGCCGGTGATGGTGTTGATTGCACCTATTAACTTTCGACTATCACGAGTAATCTGGCTACACTATGTGGCGGGAATCAAATACCAACCGGGACTCTAGCAACTAGAGTCTTTTTTTATTCGAAAAAGTTTGATGGCCGTGCAACCTTCGCCGGCTTAAGCTGCATCTTGTGGGTAAATAAAGTAACCACATGCTTCGACTTATACCGTTTTTTACGACCGAAACCCAACTTATCGCTGCGCTTAGGCGCGGGGAAAGCCGGGCGCACAAGGTGGCGTATGAACGGTTCTCGGGGCGTATGCTGGCGGTCTGTCTGCGTTACTGCGCTAATCGCGACGATGCGGAGGAAGTTATGATTGATGGCTTCATGCGCGTTTTTGAGAAAATCGGTCAGTTCCGCGAAGATGGTAGCTTCGAGGGCTGGATTCGGCGCATTATGGTAACCGAGTCGCTGATGTTTTTGCGTAAGAATAAGCAGTGGCGTCAGGAGATCCCCATTGATGACGTATCTATTGAGCCTGATTACGCATGGGCCGACACGGCCATTCACGAAAATGATTTGCTGCGGATGGTCAATCAATTGCCGGACGGCTACCGAACGGTGTTTAACCTCTATGCTATAGAAGGGTATAACCACGCGGAGATTGCTGAGTTGCTGGGTATATCGGAAGGAACGTCGAAATCCCAACTTAGTCGGGCCCGGGCCATTCTTCAAGCCAATATTGCGAAAGCAGAACAAGAACAACAAACGAATGAACAAGCAACAAAACTTCGAAAGAAATTCTCTTGATGAGCTGTTTGCACGTAAATTGGGTAAGCTTGAGCAGCCCCCCTCATCGGACAGCTTTGCCCGGTTACAGCAGCGTATGCAGGGGGGGCAGGAACAGCCACGAATGGTTTTTTGGCGAAACCCTACGCTAAAAATGGCCGCTGCTGCCTGCGTTACGGTTGCCTTTCTAATAGGCTGGCTTTATACCGGTGATAAGTCAGGTAATAGCGTAACCGGCTTAGAACAGGCAGTAACGATTCAGAAGCAACAACCCCAAAAGCAAGCAAATTACGATAGCAAGGAAATCACCGAACAAGAGGTAGTAGATAAAGCACCACAGATAGCTCAGGCAGCAAATACCGATACAAAAAAGCACAGCCGATTCACAAAGCCGGCTCAACCAACGATTAACGTGGCTCAAATGCCGGCTATTAAGCAGTTAATTACTGGTAAGGTGTCTGTATCAAATCAAACGCAGACTGCACTGGTAACGCCAGTTGTGGCGAAGCAGACAACTGAAGCGATAGCAACAAAAGTGACACCTACCGTGCCCGTAAAACCCGCAGAGCGGGTGTTGGTTGTGACGATTGAAGAACCTGAAGCTTTGGTTGCTGCCCGGCAAACCGCTGCATCGGTAATTAACAACATGCCGGTATTAGCAGCAAGCTCATCAAACGAAGCAAAAGCGACATTCTGGCAACAGGTGAAGCGGCTTAAGCAGGACGACGATGTAGCCCAGAAAGAAAGTCCCACGGATGAAAGCGGGCTGTTGAGCCGGGCTTACAAAGGAATCAAACAACGTCTGGAAAAAGACAAACAAACCAAGCAATGAGCGGACGGTTCAACGCACTTATAGCCTTACTGTTGTGCCTGTGTGGAATGAGTAGCCAGGCAAAGGTGGTTCAGCCCACCGATTCACTGGTCATTCGCTTCGCCAACCGGACCCGCATGGTCATTTACGCCCCCGATAAAGCCGGAATTCAGGCCTTGGGTAATTACGATTTAAACAAGATCGTTCGGGAGATGGGTATGAAACTAGACTCCGTGCCCAACGGTCAGACAGCAATAAGCCGGGATGGCGATCGATTTCTAAAGGATACGGTGTTGGTTGTCACCCGGCGGAAAGATGGCGTTATGATCGTTATCAACAATACCGATACGACACGCTCAGATTCAGCCCGCAATCGGCTAGATTATAAGCAAGCTGTCAATAAGCGCAACCGAAACAGTTGGAACCAGGGCATCGATATTCAGCTTGGATTAAATGCTTTGCTTACGGGAACGACTGTGGCGGGCTATGCCCCAAGTCAGTACGAATTACGGCCCTTCGGATCACGATACTTTGCTGTAAACTTTCGGCAGCGCCCGACGATCGTGAATGGTAAGCGTGCGAAGCTAAGTATTCAATACGGAGTGGAGGCTGCGTGGAGCAACTATATGTTTGATAACAACGTGGTCGCCAATCGGGGGACCGATGAGGTCGTGTTGGCTCCTTACAACGAGCAGCTGGCGAAGTCAAAGCTTACTACGTTTGCGGCTCAGGTACCGGTCGTACCCCGGTTGAGTTTCTATAATGCGTCAGGACGAAAAACGTTCCACATTGGGCTAGGGGGCTTCGTTGGCTACCGGCTGGACAGCTATACAAAAATAAAACGGGAGAACGGCGACAAAAGCCGTGAGCATAACAGCTTTTACCTGAACAGTCTGCGCTACGGGCTAGTTGGTCATATTGGTCTGCAACGGACGAGCCTGTTTGTCAAATACGATCTGAACCCGCTGTTTCAAAGCGGAAAAGGGCCGGACGTGCGCTCGCTCAGTTTCGGCATTATGCTATGACAGAAAAGAAATCGGTTGCCATTATTGGCCTAGGCTGGCTGGGACTGCCGCTGGCGGAGTTATTACAACAACAAGGATATAGTGTAAAAGGGAGCACGACGACACCAGAAAAAGCTGCCCGCCTAGCTAATCAGGGAATCGATGCGCAGGTAGTGCGGTTTGAACCGGCACCAACCGCTGATGTAGCCAATCTGCTCGACGTTGATGCGGTTATTATCAACATTCCGCCAAAAGTCGGTACGCAGGGGGATGCCTTTCATCCGCAACAGGTTGGCTACTTAGTCGACGCGATTCGGAAGCAGGGAGCCCAGCATATCATCTACGTCAGTTCCACATCCATCTACCCTGAACAGACTGAGCCTGTAAGACCAAGCATTGAGGATGACGTACAGACGCCAGCGCAGTCGGCCGCGCCCGCCTTGGTTGAAGCTGAACAAAAGGTGTTGACACTAGCACCGGAGCGACTGATAACGATCTTACGTTGTGGTGGGCTGATGGGTTAC
>JAKONH010000393.1 GCA_022702045.1 Spirosomataceae bacterium | reverse complement strand
CACCGAAAAGCTGATTGCTGGCCGAAAAAAGCTACCCCGAAAGGCGTTTACTAGTCAGTCGAACGAAATTGGCTTCGACCAGAAGGCGCTGCGACTCCGGTACGGGCAGTTTCTGGGTGAAGAGTTTGAGAAAAATATCGGTGGTGACGGTTCGCCCCCCATCCCGACCAACAAAGACGGCGTCGTAGTAGCGGGTATGGCCGCCATTCAGGCACAGATGCACAAGCAGAACGGGGGCGAAGGCGGCAACACGCAATCAGCGGCCCCACCTGCCCACAGCGCCGACGATGGTCATAATCACGGCGGAGGGGGCAGTTCCGACGGTAGTCAAGACCCATTAGCCGCCCTGATTGCCCAGTACACACATAACCACGACGATGCCGAAACCAACACCTTCCATGAACAATCGACGCGGTCGTTGTTGAAGATGGCGCTCGAAAACATGTGGGAGTCGGAGTTGCAACTGCGATTATACGAACCCGAGAAGGCGCTTCCCTACGAACAGGAAGCCCTGAAGTACCTAAAAATGTCGCAGCAAAAGGCCCGGTCGTTTGTCCGTAAAACCGGCTTTACACCCCCCGAGACAAAGGAAAAGGAAACCCGGCTGACGGGTGAGCTGAAAAACGTAACCAACGCGTTTACGCAGGAACGGCAGTACAGTCAGCAGCAAATCAGCACCCTGGCTGCGGGCGTACTCGGCTCACTGGATCAGCCGTCGCTTAGCGCTTCGCAGCGGCAGCAGGCCCGTCAATTGGGCAATGCGCTGGCCAACCGGGCAATTAACAGTAGCCTGGCCAACTGGTCGGTGCTGACCATCCTGCAAAAGCTGGTGGGTAACAAACCCCTTACCGACATGGAGAAAACAAGTCTGAAAACTAAACTGTACGCCCTGACCAGCGCATCGGAACGTACCGGTCCGTCGTATGTGAGCGACCGCGCGCTTCGACAGGCGTTCTGGCAACATGCCCGTTAACTTATGCAACTAACCCTCGATTGGGCAACTCCGATTACCTGGCTTAGCCTGCTGGCGCTGGTCGTTCTGCTGGCCGTGCAAGGCTGGTTTATTGGTCGAAATACGACACTGTCCCGTTTGCGCAAAGGGGTACGGCTAGGGCTGAATCTGCTCCTGTGGCTGGTGCTACTGGGCTATGTACTACAACCTCGCTGGCCGATCGCCAAACCCGCCACACAGGTGCTGCTGGTGGGCGACGACGTACCAACCTCATTTGCCCGACGCCTGCAGGATAGCCTGGGCATTTCCGAACGCCTAACCAGCCGGACGCTATCGAGCACGTATGACTCGGTGACGATCGTAGGTACTCAATTTCCGTCGACGCAGTTGGCAAGGCTAAGTTCGTCAGCGCTGCGGCATATACCCTATTTTGTTCCCGATGAACTGGTGCGGCTCCACTGGAACGGCGTAAGGCGACAGGGCGAGCTTCAGCGCGTAACCGGCCTGGTCAGTGTGTCGACCCCCCAACGACTACGCCTACGCTACGGCAACGTAACCCTCGACAGTGTGAACCTAACGGCCGGTATGCACCCGTTTGCGCTTCAGTTTCCGGCATTCCTGCGCGGCAAAAATCAGGTCGAATTATGGCTCGGCAACAAAACGCTCGATACGCTGCGTTTCTTCAGCCGCCCCATCGAGCCCATGACAATCCATTTCCTGCTCAACAGCCCCGACATTGAAAGCAAAACGCTGGCGAACTGGCTGGGTCGGCAGGGGCATACGGTGACCGTGTCGGCCACGCTATCCAAAGACCTTGGCAGCAGCGTCAGCATCAACCAATCGACAACCGCACGCGCCAAAACGCCCGACCTGCTGATCACCGAACCAGCCAACGCGGGCGATTCGCAGATTCGCAAAGCCATCGCCGACGGACGGGCGGTGCTGTTTATCAACCTGGCCAATCCCGACGTCGACAGTCGAACTATCAATCAGGCCGTCGGTAGTCGCTGGCAGGCGCGCCGGGTAGCCACCGCCCCACTTGTCCCGGTAAGCAACGGCCTGACCGCGCTCCCCTACCGGTTTGCTGATAACCTGAATCAGTTTAGCGTAACGGGCTTTCCGGTCTTCGTGCAGCAAACCGCCGGACGCGTTCAGCCGGGGCGCGTTGGGGTAAGTTTGCTCAGCGAAACCTTCCCCCTCGCGCTGAGTGGCGACAGCACGACCTACGCCCGTTTATGGACAGCAATACTCGCCCGTTTGTCGCGCACCGGGACCAACGACGTACAGGTCGACGCCCCGCTGATACAGGGTCTCGACCAGACAATCACGATCAACAACCCAACTCAAAAAGTAACAAGCTTACGCGTAGGTGGCGACACCCTCCGCCTGACATCCTCGCCACTGAACCAGCTATCAGCATCGGGTCGTGGACGCTTTCCGGAAGCCGGCTGGCAACCGGCGCAGGACACGCTGGCTCTTTACGTCGAAGCTAATCAGCCCGCTAAGCCGCTCGTCAGCCGCGCCCTGCTCGACCGATTCCTGCTGGCCCATCAGCAGTTTGGGCCATCCGCAACCGCATCGACGCCAAGCCCGGCCGCACAGATTCCCGACTGGGCCTGGTTTGCCCTTATCCTGCTTTGTTTCACCGCACTCTGGCTGGAGCCCAAACTCGGCTGAATATGGTGTAGCCCAGACCGGCCCGCACCACGGTAGCCGCCGGCGCGGACCGGTCTGGGCTACACAGTATGTCAGGTTACAAACGCCACTATACTTTCGCTTAAGTGATCGTTACCAAGCGTAATTGACAATGCTCTTGCCGGTCAAACGGCCATAAAGCCGTCATGCCGACGTAACCGGATGATCGGCTACGTCGGCATGACAGACAGAACGGGTAGTCTCGTGCTTATTTCACATCCCACCAGACGCGGGCATCGTGCGTATCGCCACCCGACAGGCGGGAAACCGCAGCGTCATAATTGGCTTTATTAAGCGTTTGTTCGCTGGTTGGATACCCATACCGACGTGGAATCTGCTTGCTGACGTTGACAGCATAGGGCGTTGGCGTCAGAGCAGGATAGCCCGTCCGGCGCCATTCCGCCCAAGCCTCGTAGCCATTCGGGTACAGCGCAATCCATTTTTGCGTACCAATCTTTTGCAGCGCATTACCACCCGCCAGGCTCACACCCGACGATGCGATGTAGGTAGCGTAAGTCGTTGCGTCGTAAACACCCCACTGCTCGAACGACGCCCGGATAGCACTGTTGTAGAGCGCAGACGCATCTTCCGAGGTCCAGCCGCGTTGTGCCGCTTCGGCCCGGGTCAGCAGCATTTGCGCAGCCGACAGGATATAGCCTTTTGAATCAGCCTGTACGATCGGCGTGCCGGGATGCGAATACTGTGGGTTTTGCCCGGTCCAACTAATGAGTAGATCACGCTTCAGCCCATACGGAATACCGAGGTACTTGCCCGACGAGATTTTGGCGACTAGCGACGGCAACCGAGGATCATTGCTACTCTGAAGTGCATTCACAAACACATCACTTACGCCAAAATCGTCGCGACCGTCGTAGGCAGCCGCCCAGGGGCTACGAAACGAGACGTTGTTCAGATAGGCAAAAGCGGCATTATCTGAATTTGTTGCAATTGAACCGGCGGCATCCGCGAGGGCTGACGCGAACTCCGACTTGCCCGTCGTGGGGTCGACTTTCGACAGCCGCAGGGCTAGTACCATCCGCAGCGAGTTGGCAAACTTCTTCCATTTGGTCGCATCGCCCCCAAATAGAATATCGCCCTGCACGGTGGTGCCGCCGTCAAACTGAGCCGATACTTCTTTCAACTCCTTGAACAGATCGGCGTAAATAGCCTGCTGGGTATCGTACTTCGGCGTCGGGAATCCTTTCAGCGCTTCCGAGTACGGCACATCCCCCCAACGGTCGGTAACGATCTGAAAGAAGTACGCTTTCATGATTCGGGCAACCGCAATCTGGTTGTTGTTCGAACCATAAATAGCCACACTGTTTTTCGTAGCCGTGTTTGTGTTGTAGTTAATTATATTCTGCAGATCGTACAACGGGCCGCTGTAGTAGCCGCCAAAATCAGCATTGACCGTCGAATACAACGATGCTTCCGGGTACTGGCTGTTGGCAATGTATTGAACATACAGGTCGGGCTCGGTGGCCGTAATCGTAAAACCCCGGGCCGACTGATTGAGCACGTTCGTCAGTAGTGCCGACGTCACCGGCGTTTCCGACGCATTCGGATTGATGTTGGTCGTACCAAAATCGCCGGGTTTGCAGCTAAATACCGCCATCCAGCTCAGGGCCAGCAGCGCACTTTTTATGGACTTGGAAAAATGGGTAGTCATTCGTTTATAAGAGCGTTTACGGTTGTAAGGATCGACTAGAAGCCAAGGCGTACGCTGAAGCCCATCGAGCGGGTACCGACCAGCTGGCCATTTTCGCCGAATTTACCAGCCAGTTCCGATGCGTCGAAGTTCGGATTGGCGACATAGATGATCCAGGGGTTCCGGGCAACGAGCGACACTGAAGCCGACCGGACTTTGCCATTCAGGAATGGAATCTTGCGCACGGGTACGTTATAGCCCAGGTTGATTTCCCGCATTTTGACAAACGTGGCATCGAAGATGGATGCTTCCGCAATGCCGTTGTTACCAAACTGGTGGTAGTAATCGTAGCCACCTACGTATTTGTCGACGGTTTCGCCCGCTTCATTTACGCCCTTGACGTGGACACCACCACCGGCCGACACATCGTCGCGGACGTTCATGCCTTTGTCGTTGGTTGCGGCCGTCTCAGCCAGCAACCCCGAATACTGACCCCAATAGTTCGACAGTGAGAAGTATTTGCCGCCTTTACCGTAATCCATCGACAGCGTCAGCGTCAGGTCGTCATAACGGAACGACGTGAACGCGCCCCCTGTGAACTTGGGCAGTACCGACCCAAAGTATACATCATTCTGCGTCTGGTAGGTACCATCGCTATTCAGCACCGGCTGACCGTCGAGGTACTTGATA
>JAKONH010000409.1 GCA_022702045.1 Spirosomataceae bacterium | reverse complement strand
CAACTACCAGCCCGTTGGCGACGAAATACCCCGCCGAGGGTGTTAAACTACCTTCGAAGCTGCGCTGACTGCTCTGATCCGAATAGGAAAAATTGCCGACTTGAGCGCCAACAAGCCAGCGTCCTTTTTCGGTTTGAGCCTGGGCCGTTGTCAGTGCAGCCATGCATGCGAGTGTGAATAGTATCTTTTTCATACAGTAGAATTGGTTAAAATGGTTGACAGTGTTTGCCCGTGCAAAATGGCCAATTACCTGCACTCTATTCAGCCATTAAGCTTTTTTATGAATTTACCAGTAATGGCAAGCTGGGGCCGCGTCACTATACCACCAAAATGGCGGTGGCAAGTTTGGTAGTATAGTGCGTGTCTTCGGCGTAGTGGCGGTAGATACACTGGCGGAAGGTGGTTGTTTTGCGTCATAGACTCCCGAACATCGAGGAAATCATACGCGTACGGGCGATTAGAATTTAGCCGATTGGCGGTTTCTAGTCTGATATGCGGAATGTGATACGATTTATAGTAGTAGGAATACTGATGAGTGCCTGTTGTCTGGCGAGCTATGCGCAGGACAGACAGGTGCTACGTGGCGAGGTGATTGGCCGGAAGTCGGGTAACGTATACTTGTATGCGTCCGGGTCGTTTCGCAACGGGCATCAGTTGGTCGACTCGGCCAGGCTGACAAGTTCATTCTTCTCCTTCACCAAACCGCTTGATGAGCCTGCTGCTTACTTTATTACCGTAGACGGGGCTGTCGGTCAATTTTACTTTATTTGGGACAAGGCAGTGGTCGTCACGCTCAAGCCGGACAATCTCAATGAGTCCGTGACCGAGGATTCACCCGTGAACGAGCAACTGAGAAGCTTTGCGGATACCGTAGAAAATGCGTACGTCCAACGGAAGAAGGCGAACCGGGAAGCATTTGCCGTCACTGAAGAAGCGAAAGACGAAGCAAAACTGGAGCAGTTGGGACAGGCGTACTATCTGCTGTTCATGCAGGAGTGGTACGCGATCGACAAGTACATTCGAACCAATACGACTACCTGGGCCAGTCTGTTTATTCTGGTAAAGTACCACAAAAGCCTGGGCCGGAAAGCAACGCTTGCGTTACTGAGTGGGCTGTCTCCGACTATTCAGTCGTCCCGGTTGGCTGGTCAGTTAAAAGCGGTACTCGATGACGACAGCTACATCATTACGCCGTAGATGACGAGTCTAGTCTGTGCGGAGAAGGATAGAGCGGAGAAGGCACGTGTCGTCTTCTTATTCCAGTAACTGTACGATGCTATAGCCGTATTCATGCTTGAACGGTCTTGATAGCTGACCTACGTGTAGTTGGCGAACAATAGCCTGGAACTCCTTTGCCAGATTGTTCACAGACATTGGCTTCGCAGTCCCGCCGTCGCGATAGGATGTTGGGTCTTGCGAATACCTGAACGCCAGCGTCGTGAATGGTTTTCCGTGCTGCAAGGAGTCGTAGATCGACCAAATGGCTTTTCTGGCTGAAGCGTCGTTATGAATAAAGTCGTTATTCGTTTCGCTGCTATACCATTGAGCGTTTGCCACAGTCATGCACAGACAATACAGCATAAAAGTGAACATGCTGTATCGGGCAGTGACCACAACTGATGAGCGTATAGACAGCATGATACAGGCAAGAATCAAGACAGTATATTCTTTCCCTAACCCCGGTTAACAAAGCTACTTACCGCGCACTCAGGTTATATGCGGAGTAGACGGGGTCGGGCGGGAGCGGGTAGGGGGGACAAGGTTGATCATAAACCAGTATAAGTGCATCTGATGCAGCAGTGTGTCCCAGTTTTCCGTTGTTGTTGGCTTGATATGACAGGCTGAGAAGCCAATTTCGTACGCCCATTTCGTGCGTGCTGCGTCTAACTGATTAGATAGCAACAACACCGGCGTGTGAATCAACGATGGATGCCGAACGAATAATTCAATCGGAAGAGCAGAGGTATCGTCGGCTACTAGTGTCTGATCGACTAGCAGAAGTCGGTACCGGTCGTTTGTCTCGATACAGTTGGCTGCTTCGTCCAGCGATGAAGCCGTGTGCCAGATTGCGTTACCAAAACTGCGTCGCGCCATCTGCACAACTGTCTGAGCAAGACCATGGTTTGCTTCGACTAACAGGATAGTTGGCAAAAACGGCATTTATTAGATGTGTAGCAGGAGCAATGTAGTGTATAGTTACAACCAATATTTGACAATAAAGATTACCGAACAATAAATTATTTGTCATTTTATACATATGTATAAAAGCTTGATAAACAATTTGATGGTAATAACGGTAATACTATACGTTATATTTTTTTGCCATAGTGCACAACACGTATGCCTCCTTCTACCGGCCAAGAGGCCATCATTTATATTGACAGTGACGAAGATGACCATCTTTTAATTGGCTCACTGCTTAATACGATTGCCCCCGAGCGTCCGGTCCATTATTTCGGTCGCGCCGAAACGGCATTGACTTATCTCAAGCAAACCGATCAGCAACCATTCATTATTCTCTGTGAGATACTGCTGCCGGGTATGACAGGTTTGGAGCTACGCCAGATTATACAGGACGACGACGTGCTACGAAAGCGGTGTATACCCTTCGTCTTTATGTCTAATCCGGTTGTCCCGCCTGTTATCGAACAAGCGTTCGAACTGACGGTGCAGGGCATTTTTGAGAAGAAAGACAGTCGAAAGCAGCAGGAGCAGGAACTGTCGCTCATCTTCCGATACTGGCAGACAAGTTTTCATCCCAACAAAGTATAGTGCATACTGCTAACCTAGAAAAAGTACTTATGAACCGAATTCCAATTCCCATCCGATGTATACAGGCTGCGTTCGACCGGCTTCCCCAACAGCCTGCTTCCACTTTTTTCTATGTTGACATTGATCAACTTTTCACTCCGATAGCCGTAAAGGCGCAGTGGAAACGCGACGGGTTCTGTCCTAAGCTGACGTTTTGCTGGCACGATGAATCCCGTCAATGGGTACTTGACACCAACGGGCTAGCTATTGTCGCCGACGGACAATAGCGCAAAACCAAGTTGGGGCCTGTGCATCACTCAACACATACAACACCCGCCGACCAGTAGACCCAAAAGGGAGTATAGGAGATAAACCTAACTGCACGTAGCCTACGCCCAAGCAGGCACACTGTTTAGTCGTAATCGAGCGCGCTGGCCCATCTGGTTGTCGATAAACAGGCTACTACGACAATTACGGTTGTCCGGTGCGGGGTAAGATGGCCGTTTTGAACCAGTAATCGCGCAACATTTGCACGTAGTGAACCCAGTCGGCCAGCGAATCTGGCTTTCGTGTATAGGCTACTGCGCCATTTTCGTAAGCGCGCGTAATATCCGGCTCAGAAGCAGACACCGTGAACATGATGACGGGGATACCGACCGCATATCGGTGCTGCTGAATCCGTGTGAGTAAGTCGAACCCGTCAATTGGCGCGTGCAGATCAATATCCAGCAAGATCAGTTGGGGTCTTGGTAAACTGCTATCGTCAAGATAGGTTAATGCTACTTCAGGCGAACTAGCGCTAGCAAATTCGGCTTCGCTAAAATGTTGACGGCCGATGCGTTGTATCATGTCTATTACTGGTGGCTCGTCATCAACCAGCAAGATCAAAATCTGGGTATCCATGTGCGCTAATCAGGTAGATCAAGTATCGATATAAGCGGTGGTTAAACTGAGTACGTCCAATACAACCAGTGGTTTTGCCCGCGTGTTTTATTTCTTTTACAAATGACGTATTTGTCTGGTTCAGTGTAGCGCCTGCCACCTTCCCGCTTTAAAGTCGCTTTGTGATGGCCACTGCTAGTCTGAACCGGCTAAGCTGCGCATAGAATCTTAAGTTGACGATCAACGCTTTTGTTAGTCGATCGGCCTTGCATACAGAGAAGGCAACAGGCACGATTCGGCGTGGGGCCGTGTAAACGAAGCCGCGCCCGCCAGGCTGGATAGCTCGACGGGCGCGGCTTCGTTTGGATTAACCTATTAGGCCAATGTTGCCTCGACGCTGATATCGGCTTTCAGCAACTTGGAAATAGGGCAGTTGTGCTCGGCATGATCGACTAGTTCGTCGAACTTGACCTTATCCAGACCCGGAACGGCAGCATCAAGCGCTAATGCCGAATTGGTTATAGTTCCGTCCTGAAGCGTAATGGTGCATTGAACGTCCAGTGAATCGGCGGTGAAACCAGCCTGCTGAATGTTGAACGCCAGTTGCATGGCAAAACAGCCGGCATGAGCTGCCGCAATCAACTCTTCCGGGTTGGTACCGACGCCATTTTCAAAACGGGTGTTAAACGAGTACTGTGTTTTGTCGAGGACCGTGCTGTCTGTTGTCAGTGAACCTTTACCATCTTTCCCTAAACCTGCCCAGTGAGCCGTTGCTTTACGCGAAATTTTCATGCCTGTAATAACGTGAAGTTGTCTTTGCAGGCTAAACCCGTCGGTCCAACGATTTGTTTTTCTGGTCGTTAACGCACGTGCACGAGTCAGCGAGCTAGCTGATGGATAGGTCGATACCGCTTTACTAATACGTACAGGAGCTGAGCCATTGGGTATGGCTGTATGAGTGGGCAAATGCACCATGGACACAGTCCGTCCTGACCAGTTCGATACCCGTGGGCAGGGCAGACGCTGGATTGTCCTGATGTGAATAAACTAGCCCAATGCGACAACCAAGTACTTCCGCTTGTTCCAGCATGTCGAATAGAGGGGTGATGCCTACTAGGTAAAACGCACTGGTCAGTAGTTGACCATAGCGCCAGTCAGCCGTTCCCCAGGCTGCCGCTTCACTCCTGGATACATAGTGTTTGTAAAGTTGAAAGCCATTCATAGTTTTTAAAGCGTCGTAGGTATAAATACAAATTGAGTTACGCGTACTGAAAGTTAGTAAACAGAATTAATTATACGAATATATGTAAAAAATAATCAAAATGATTCTCTTAAGTTAATTTTAATAAATATTGGTTACATAAAAATGGCCATTACAAATGACCTTTGTTAACGGCTGTAAGCACCGCTTCATCATAAGTTAAGTATCTAACCTACGGTTATTATACCAGGTAACGAAGAATATACAAAGGTTAGTGACAAAGGTGTATCTGTTTGTATGTTATTATTGAATTAAGGGCATACCTTGTTTCCATATAAAACTTTTTATAACGTTATGTATTCTTGCACAACAACTTGGCGCTTTATGCCGCTGCATGATCAAGCTTGCATGCAGGTCATGGCTTACTGTCCCTATTCTGTCAGCAGCTGGTTGATTTTACTCAATTAAGTATTTAATTGTCCATTGTCAGGTTTTGTACGATGAAGCAAGCTTTAGCAGTGACAAAAACTGTTGTGGCGTAGTGGCCACCCAACATGCCGTTTTAGTGTATAAACATATTTACTGGACGGCCGTTTTACGTAGCTGCTACATAACTCGACGGTGATGCTACTCGACGCAACCTGGCACTTCTTCTACGACCCTGCTACTACCTTTATTCGACTTCAAATTCGCCAGGGCACAGTCGTTCGGGAACACCGTATCTACCTGAACTGAATTTTATCGGCACAATTTTCACCGATGACGCAACCGGGTTGATAGAGATTAACGTACGTACGTTAGCCTCAAGACAAATCCCATGAATTTTCACTATGTATACTGGTGCTTCAAGCACATGGACGACCCCCTGTGTATTCAGGTAATCGCTTACTCCGACCGGTTTGCTACTAGCTGGCTCATTCATGTCAATTGACTTTAGTATGCTGTTGTAGTAAGGCGACATGCATTGATGCGTACGTAAATATGTACCTGTCAGATTAAGTAGTCTTTTTGCAAAGTGTATGTCCTGTCAAAACGTTGTGCTATGGATTAGAAGCCACATCAGCGAGCGGCCGGATTGAAACAACAATGGTTGGGCAAGGTTACAAACGTAGATCGGTCGGTACACAGAGCGACTGTACTACGCTTCCATGAACAACCCCTCCCCGCGGCTCGACACCGCCACCTTTGCGCAGCGCGTATCCATCACAGTTGGCATTACCCTGCTCTTTGTACTGCTTGTCTGGCTGTTTGGGACCAGCTTCAACGTCTTCCTGTTGATTGTAGCCTCCCTGCTGATTGCCCTGCCACTCCGGGCTGGGGCTCGTAAACTGCACGACAAATTTGGGATGAATGAAACTGTCGCGCTGATACTCGTTATCATTAGTGTGTTAGGCATTCTGTCGTTGGTAATCTGGCTATTGGCGTCGCGCATCAGCGAACAGATAACGGAGTTTCAGGAGCAGACGCCCGAAGCGATCAAGAATTTTCAGCAGCGGCTGTCATCGTCGAAACTGGGGCATCAAGTAGTCGACAATTTGCCTGATCCGTCTGAACTGATGAAGAACGGGTCAAAACTGCTGACGCAGGCAACGGGTGTTTTGTCGGGGACATTCGGGGCGCTGAGTAACGTCTATGTGGTGCTGTTTATGGCCGCGTTTATTATCGCCGACCCGACGCTGTATCGACGGGGTATCATCTGGCTGGTGCCCCAGAAAGGGCGCAAACGGACGGGCGAAATCCTGGACAAGCTCGACAAAACGCTGGTCAACTGGTTGTTGGGGCAACTATTTTCTATGACGGTCGTGGGCATATTAACCGCGATTGGGTTATGGGCGCTGGGCGTTCGACTGGCGGGCGTACTGGCCCTGTTTGCCGGGCTTATCTCGTTCATTCCCAACCTGGGGCCTATTATTGCACTAATTCCGGCGCTACTATTCGCTTTTCTCGACGGACCGCAACAAGCGCTTTACGTATTGATTCTGTATCTAAGTGTTCAGACGATTGAAAGCAGCTTGGCAACGCCACTCGTACAGAAAAAGATGATCGATATGCCGCCTGCGCTGGTGTTCGGATCGCAGTTGGTTATCGGCGCGTTTGGTGGTATCCTAGGGCTGATGTTAGCTACGCCAATTGTAGCTATGCTGATGATTCTCGTGCAAACCCTCTACGTGCAGGATATTCTGGACGACAAAACGATGAAAGTAGATTCATAAACCAACGGCGAGTATTCGGTGTACAGTTTTCGGTTTACAATGGTGCCAGACAAACGCGTCGAATCACTGCGCGGTAGCCCCATAAACCGTATACTGGAGACTGTATGCCGACCGCGGACTACTATCTTGCAAGCTGAAAAGGTACTGTATGAATAATGCTGAAATTGTTGATCTGCTCGAACTGACGGGCCGGTTGATGGAACTTCACGAGCGCGACGCGTTCAAAACCCGCGCTTTCCAGACGGCCGCATTTAATCTCGATAAAACCACCGCTGATCTGAGTCAGTTGCCAGTTGACGAACTGGTCAAGTTGCCAGGCGTGGGTAAGGGTGTTGCCCAAAAGATTCACGAGATCAACGAAACGGGTCGGTTGGCTGATCTTGATGCCCTACTGGCCGAAACGCCTGCCGGTGTACTCGACATGTTTCGGATTAAGGGGTTGGGCGTCAAGAAAGTACGCACGCTCTGGCGCGAACTGGGCATCGATACACTGAATGAACTGCGGACGGCGGGCGAGGAAGGACGCATTGCCAGTATAAAAGGCTTCGGTGCGAGCACGCAGGAGAAAATTCTGGACGCGCTGACGTTCTTACAGGAACAACAGGGTAAGGTGCGCATGGACCGCGCCGACGAACTCTCCCAGCGATTACGCGAACAACTCGTGCCGCATTTCGAACGTGTTGAGATCAGCGGGCAGGTACGTCGGCGGGTGCAGGAAGTCGATACTGTACAACTTCTGTTGCAGACGACCGATCCGCTGGTAGCCATGCTCACGCTGCGCGGGCTACCAAACCTGGCGATCAACGAGCGAGAGTCGTCGCCTTTCGTGTGGCGGGGCAAAGCTGAAGGGTATGACGTTGCCGTCGAGCTGCGGCTGGAAGCGCCTGATCAGCTTGACCGGCAATTGTTTATTCAGTCGGCAGCCGATGCGCATCTCAAACAGCCGGGGTCGACAGGCGTGGCTTTATTACAGGCAGCGTACACCAGCAACGACACGAGTGAAACGGCAATTTACGAACGGGCGGGCCTGCCATACGTCGTACCCGAAATGCGCGAAGACGATTTTGCCTTTCGCTGGTCGACACAGTATCATCATACACACCTGGTTACCTGGGAGGATCTTCGGGGGACGCTGCACAACCACAGTACCTGGTCGGATGGCAAGGAGTCGGTAGCCAGTATGGCGGCTTACACACGTGAGCTGGGATTAAGCTACTTCGGTATTGCCGATCATTCGAAAACAGCCAGTTATGCCCACGGCCTGAGCGTTGAGCAGGTATTGGAGCAGCACAAGGAGATCGATCAACTGAACGCTGGTTTTGGTACTGACTTCCGGATATTCAAAGGGATCGAGTCCGATATTCTGGGCGATGGCTCGCTGGATTACGACGATGACATACTGGCCCGCTTCGACTACGTTGTGGCATCCGTGCATCAAACCTTGAGCATGACGCTTGAAAAAGCAACGACGCGACTCCTGCGGGCCATTGAAAATCCGTACACCACGATTCTGGGTCACCCGACGGGGCGGCTGTTGCTGGCGCGGGAGGGGTATCCAATCGACCACCGGGCTATCATCGACGCCTGTGCCGACCACGGTGTTGTCATCGAGATCAACGCCAGCCCCTACCGACTCGACATCGACTGGCGCTGGATCGACTATGCCATGCAACGGGGCGTGATGCTTAGTATTAATCCCGATGCGCATAATCTGGCCGGACTGCTCGACATGCACTATGGCGTCGATGTAGCGCGTAAGGGTGGATTGACAGCGGAGATGACGTTTAATGCATTGCCACTGGATGAGATGGCAACGTACCTGCAACAGCGACGGGCCCGTATAAGTAAGTAAACCATATGACTAACAAGACACTTTATTTCCTGTCGCAAACATACCGGCAGGTGCAGCTATCGGTTGCCAAGGGAGCCGTACCCTATCCACACAGCGATTTTGCCCGTCAGTTCGATGCGCTGTTAACGGCGTTGGACGACGAAGACGCGGCTCGCGCTTTAGTGATCAACTTAGTCGAAGAAGCCGCAGCGGCCAACGAAAATACCGACTACTTCCGCCGGCGACTCGCCGAAGAAGCTGAGTAATTTGTAGCTCAAACTAATGTAGCCCAGACCTCCAGGTCTGAAGGGCGTCAGGCCAACCCTCTTATGAGTAAATTGGTTGCTATCGTGTCCTCCAGACCTGGAAGTCCAGGCTACAAATTTATCTTCCGACGGGTTGCGCTACCAGTTCCGTACGGTACTTATACGAGTACTCGATCAGGTCAGCAATCAGACCCGTCCAGCCGGTTTGGTGATTGGCACCCAGGCCCGCGCCCACGTCGCCGTGGAAGTATTCGTAGAATAAGTATAGACCCTGAAAATTGGGGTCGTTCTGCATTTTCGTATCATTGCCATAGGCGGCAATTCGGCCACTATCGTCGCGACGGAAAATATTGATAAGCCGGTCGATGACCTGCACGGTGGCTTCTTTAATACTCATCACCTGACCGGAATGCGTAGGATACTCGATTTCCAGATCGTCGCCGTAATACTGGTAGAACTTCAGTAATGAATCGATCAGCAGGAAATTGACCGGGAACCAGATCGGACCGCGCCAATTGGAGTTACCGCCAAACATGCTCATTTCCGATTCTGCGGGTACGTAGCGTACCTGGAAAATCTCGCTGTTCAGTTCAAACTGATACGGCGTTTTTTCGTGATATTTCGACAACGCCCGGATACCGTAGTCCGACAGGAATTCGCTTTCGTCGAACATCCGGCGCATAATCATCTTCATCCGGTGACCGCGCAGCAAACTCAACAAGTGGGTTTGGCCCTTGCCCGGCTCGTTCCAGCGTGAAATCAGCGACGCCAGATCGGGGCGGTTGGTCAGAACCCATTCGACACGCCGTTTGAAATCAGGAAGCTTCGACAGCAGTTCCTCGTCCAGAATCTCGACGGCAAACAGGGGAATAAGCCCTACCATCGACCGAATTTTGAGCAGTCGCGAGTCACGGCCGGGCGTGTGCAGTACGTCGTAGTAAAACTGATCGACTTCGTCCCACAGGCTGATGTGGTTTTTGCCGAGGTTGTTCATCGCCGACGCGATATGCAGGAAGTGCTCGAAGAACTTACTAGCCATGTCCTGATAAACCGGACGTGTCAGCGAGATTTCACAGGCAATCCGGAGCATGTTCAGCGTGTACATCGCCATCCAGCCAGTGCCGTCGGCCTGCTCGATATGGCCACCCATTGGTAACGGTTGACTCCGGTCGAACACCCCGATATTGTCGAGGCCCAAAAAGCCACCCCCGAAAATGTTGTTGCCCTCGACGTCCTTGCGGTTGACCCACCAAGTAAAGTTGAGCAGCAGTTTATGAAAGGCCCGTTCCAGGAAACCGACGTCGCCGGTGCCGTTCAGATCCTTGTCGATTTCGTATACTTTCCAGGTTGCCCAGGCATGAACCGGTGGGTTGACGTCCGAAAAATTCCATTCGTAGGCCGGAATTTGCCCATTGGGGTGCATGTAGTACTCCCGCAGGATAACCGCTAACTGTCGCTTGGCAAAGTTGGGGTCGAGCCGGGCGAGCGTCAGGGTATGAAAAGCCAGGTCCCAGGCAGCAAACCACGGATATTCCCACTTGTCGGGCATCGACAGGATGTTGGCCGTGTACATGTGCCGCCAGGTTTCGTTGCGGGCATAAACGCGTCCCTGAAAGGGCACAGGCATCTTTGGATCGCCCTTCAGCCATTCGTTGACGTTGTAGTAATAGAACTGTTTGTTCCAGAGCATACCGGCATAGGCCTGCCGTTGAATGGCCCGCAGTTCGGTTTCCGTCACGTTCTTTTGCAGATCGTCGTAATACGCGTCAGCTTCTTTCAGGCGCTGCTGCCAAAGCGTATCGAAGTCCGCAAAGGGTTGCGTCAGCGTAGTTTGATCGCTGAAGCGCAGGCGAATTGTGGTGCTGCCCCCCGCCGGAATCTCCCGCGTGTACCGGGCGGCTGCCTTGGTGCCAATCTGATGCGGATTGACGAAGCCTTTTTTGCCCCGCGAGATGATGTGGTTGTTGATCCCGTCTTTTGAATAGGGACCCGTGTTCGGCCGGCCGTAGAGCCGCTCGGTATTCGTGTCGTTGTCGCAGAACAGCAGCCCGTCAGGCGATTCGCAGTAAAGCTTGTACTTGCCCAACTGCTTGTGGTTTACTTCGATCTGCCGGTTGCCGATACCGTTCAGGATAGGCCGGGCGTTGTATTGCGGGTAACCCCACGACCAGGTGTTTCGGAACCAGATCGTCGGTAGTAGCGTCAGCGGGGCCGCGTGATCGGCGCGGTTATGCGCGGTTACGGTCACCAGCCAGTCGTTCTGATCGGCTTTGGCGTACTCGATAAAGATGTCGAAATACTCGTCGTTGTCGAAAATGCCCGTATCCGACAGCTCAAACTCCGGGTCCTGTCGACTCCGACGGGCGCTTTCGATAACGAGCCGGTTGTAGGGAAATTCCTGCTGCGGATACTTGTACAGCATTTTCATATAGGAATGCGTCGGTGTACTATCGAGGTAGTAGTACAGTTCCTTGACGTCTTCCCCATGATTACCCTCCGGTCCGGACAAACCAAACAGCCGCTCCTTGAGAATGTTGTCTTTATGGTTCCAGAATGCCAGTGCGAAGCAGATATGACCTTTGTTGTCGGAGATTCCTCCAATGCCTTCTTCGCCCCAGCGGTACGCTTTGGAGCGGGCCATGTCGTGGCTAATGAAATTCCAGGCGTCGCCGTAGGGTGAGTAATCTTCCCGAACCGTACCCCAGGCACGTTCGGTCAGATAGGGGCCCCACTTTTTCCAACCTTTGTTATCGGTTCGTTCGCTCAGGCGAATCTTTTCAGCAATCATGATTATAGGTTAATAGCGTAAAAACGGTAGGTAATGCCTGCTGATGGGGCAGACGCTGCCAAAAATAACAGCCCGGATGAATATAGGCAGGAATAATACCAAATTGCCTGTCTACTAAGCAGAATATGTATGAGCTATCAATCGATGCTTTGGCAAAATAATAGGGAAGCGATATCGATACCGGCCAAAACAGTGTAAAACAACTACCTCAGTAGGACAAAATTGTTTTGCTAAGTCTGACTTCACCTTTGTCTTAGTTTAGACGAAAAGACCCCGATAACGCCACAGGCCAACTCGCACGAGTTGGCCTGTGGCGTTATAAATTGATCTACTGGCTTACGGCCCTGTGCTTACGGCAGCCAGTACACGTTTGATTAATTCATTCGGGTTGCCATCGTGCCATCGCCAGACAATGACCAGGTCGTGTTCCGGATCAACCCAGATCGTGTTCTGACCCGCGCCAAGGGCGGCAAAGCTAGACGTCGGCGCGTCGGGCCAGGGCTTGGTTTCGCCCGGTTTAGGGGTATTGAGCCACCACAGATAGCCATATGCGGGGCCGACCGGGCCGCGTGTCGTGGCCTGCTTCACCCAGTCACTTGACACAATTTGCTTGTTGTTCCACCGGCCTTGCCGCAGAAAAAGGTAGCCAAATCGGGCTTCGTCGCGGGCGCTGATGCGGAGGCCACCACCCCAGCGCGTTCCCCCGCTCACCGACGGCATTTCTTTTCCATCGACGGTAGCCACGGCATTGGGATAAGGGATATAGCGCCAGGTGTCAGAGGCACCAATCGGGTCCATAATTTCGTCGCGGACCACGTCGGGAAGAGGTTTTTTCCAGATGCGCAGCAGCGATAGGGCCAGTCGGTTGATACGGACGTCGTTGTATTCGTAGTACGTACCGGGTGTCTGTAGCACACGTGGTTTACGCTCGCCTTTACCAAAGGCTTCTTTCCCCACGAAGTCGCTGTTCTTCCCCCACAGTTCGCCTTCCCATTCGCTACTTTGCCGGGCGTGGTGCTCCCACGTTATCGCCCGATTCTGCACCGACTCATAACCACCATCCTGAATCAGCCTAGCAACAGGCTGGTGAATGTCGGGGATCATCTTTCGGTCGAGAGTTATACCCAACACGGTCGACAGTATGCTTTTGGCGACGCTGTAGGTTGGATCGACAGCCTGCGTATCGCCCCACTCGGCCACGATATAGCCGTGCCGCAGGATAAGACCGTTGGTCCTGGCGCGGCTCGTCGGCATCGGGCCCAGCAGCTTGCCGAAGATGGTCTCCTGCGTCGAGAAATCGGGTGCCATCTGCGTCGTTTCCTGCGTTTTGGCGAATGCGACTGCTTCGGCCAGTTTATCGGCGTTCATGCCCACCTGTGCCGGACTCCGCTGTGCCCAGTCGTTCCCTGTGGGCGGGAAATACGGGCGCGAATCGGTCGGAGGGCGATGGCAGGCTGCTATCAGCGAGAGCGCCAAGAGCAGCCACGGCAAACAGGCGCGACGAATCCGCAACCATTGTTGAAAAGCGAGCATTAGCGTTCGAGTTTAAAGCCGGGGTCGAGACCAACGCGGGTGGGTCGATTCGCGACATCCCAGCCTGTCAGGTAAATCCATTTGGCGATGCGCGTTACTTTGCCCGTGTCGATACGCTCGGGCTCGTCTCTTGGCGTATGATAGTCCGGGTGAAGCAGGGACGTGAAGGCAATGGCCGGGACGTTGGCACGCGCGTAGGGCAGGTGGTCGCTGCGGAAGTACCAGCCTTCGGGATGGTCGGGTTTATCCCACAGCGTGTCGAGTTTGAAATGAGCGTCTGCTTTGTTGACGGCCAATGCTGCGTTGACGAGGTCGGTCGAGTTGCGGTGCGGAGGCTGTTGACCCAAAATA